>CAZDYM010000012.1:0-20788 GCA_964509325.1 uncultured Phycisphaeraceae bacterium | reverse complement strand
CGGTGAACCCGATTGTGACGACGCCGATCGAATCGCAGTTGCCGGTGGCGCAGGAGGCCGCGCCGGAGTTGGCTCCGCGGGCGGGCGGGGCGGTGCCGCCGCCGAACGTGCCGGCGGCGGGGAGGCCCGACGCGGACGCGGGGGGCGTGTGGGAGAAGGCGGAGTATTCGTTCGAGGGCGGCTTCTCGGGGTCGTCGGGTCAGACCGAGCGGTCGAGCCTGCGGTTCGGCTTCGTGGGCCGGTGGAGCAACCCTTCCGACGTGCTGACGGTCGACAGCCGGTACATCTCGACGCGTGACCGCGGCAATCTGGTGCAGGACCGCTTCGAGGGGCGAGCCCGGAACGACTGGGTGAGCCCCGAGTCGCCCTGGCAGTTGTTCGCCGAGGCCTCGGGGGAGGTGGACAGGTTCACGCCGTACGACGCGCTGGCGCGGCTTGGCGCGGGCGTGGGGTACCGCTTCGTCGGCACGGATCGGACGACGCTGGTGGGCCGGCTGGGCGCGGGCGTGGTGCGCGAGTTCGGTTCCGACGATGAGGACCCGCGTCCGGAGGGCATCCTGGGCGTCGACTTCAGCCACAAGTTCGATTCGCTGCAGAGCTTCGTGCTGAACGCCGAGGCGTTCCCGTCGCTGGAGGAGTTCGAGCGGTACCGCACCCGGACGCGGGCGTACTACGAGGTCCGCCTGAGCGAAAAGACGAACCTCAACCTGCGGCTGGGGGTCGAACACCGGTACGACACCATCCCGGGCCAGAACTCGGGCGGGGCCAGCAACCGAGAGAACCTCGACTACGCGGCGACCATCGTGATCCGGTTCTGAGCGGCCCGGCTGGGCGCGTGTGTGGGCGCGGGCGTGCCGACCTGCACGCCGGGCCATATCGGCTTGGGTGCCGCTCCCGAACGGGGTCACCGGGCCGCGTTCTCTCGGCGGAGGCTGAGGATGGGGGGCCAGATGAGGATGTCCGAGCCGCCGGTGCCGACGGACTTGGCCTGGTTGTCGACGCCGTCGGGGCCGACGGACCAGAGGAGGAAGTCCTTCTCGGTGACGGTGGCGGTGAAGGTGGATGAGGCGGACGGCCCCGCCGCGCCGAGAGCTCCCATGCCCGCATTGAACTGTGACAGGATCATGGGGCCGGCCTTGCTCTTGAAGGCTTCGGCGAGGGCCTCGCACAGGGGGTCGAGGACCGCCGGGTCCTTCATCGCCTGCGCGGCTTCCTTGTTCGCCTCGTTGACGATGTCTGTGGTGAGGGCGTTCTTCTGGGCCGCATCAAACATCGCCTTGTACTTCGGGCCTTTGGCGGAAGCGGCCAAGAGGTTCCTGAGAGCGTCTGTGAGTTTGGATGGGTCGAATCCCATCTGTTCCTTGACCTCGGGCGGGAGCGCCGAGAAGTCCGGCAACGTCGCGCCCACGCTGTCCGGCGTCATTCCCGCAGCGGCCATCCGCTGAAGTGACTCGGTCAACGCCGCAAGACCCTCGGGGGTCACCGGCGGCGGCTGGTCCAAGGACAGAGTGAGGAGTTCCTTGAGTTTGGCGGCGTCGGGAGGATTGGCAGGATCGAGACGGATCCGTCCGAGCGCGCTGCCCGCGGGCCCGAGCGCGGAACGGGCCCGGGCGAAGTCGGCGAGCCCCGCGGCTGCCGCGGGCGGAGAAGCGGATGGGGCGGCGCCGCCGATGGGAGACTCCCCGACCCCCACCGTCATCTCGTGCGGCCTGGGTGTCTCGCGCTCACGCTTGACGTCGCCGCGGATGGGGACTCTGTAGAGGAAGGCGTTGAGGTTTTTGAAGCGTTTGTCGTAGCCGTAGGGGTCGTTGTCGAGAAGACGGACGTACGCCGGCGCGACGGCGCTGACGTTCGGGGGCCACTTCTTCTCCTTGCGTTCGTAGCCGACGACGCCGAGGGCCACGCGGGTGCCGGCGAGCTGGGTCATCACGTCGAGGCGGAGTCTCTCGAAGCCCTCGATCTCGTTGGCGGTCAGTTCGATAAGGGCGAACCTGCCCTTGTCCATCTTGGCGTAGTCGCTGGGGATCTGCAGCAAGGGGTCGTGCAGGTTCTCGACGTTCCAGCGGTTCTCCCACCCGCCAAAGACCTTGTTGATCTGGTCGCGGGTGTCGAACCATCCGGCGTGGCCCGAGGCGAGCTGTCGGTACCAGGCGGCCTGGCCGAAGAGGTTGAGCGAGCGGTCGTCGGCGCTGAGGCGGGCCATGGTGACGGCGAACTTGTCCTTGTTCACCTCGCCGCGCTCCTCGATCACCCGGGCCATCAGCTGCTCGGCGGCCAGCCGCTCCAGCAGCGGCAGGCGGATGCGCCGGAGTTGAACGAGCCGGTCGTCGATGTCGTCGGCGGTGTTCCGCAGCGCCTCGGGGCTCAGGTTCTCGCGGTAGGTGAAGGCCAGGTCGCGGAGACGCTCGGAGGCGAGCATCATCTGGGTGATGCCCCAGCGGCGCTCGCGGGCGCCCTCACGCTCTGTGATGATGCGGGCCAGCCGGAGCCACTGCACGCACAGGTTCAGGGCTTCGTCGGCCTTGCCCTCTTCGGCCCGGCGTGTGGCTTCGATGTTGACGAGTTCGATCAGCCGCTCCAGCGCGAAGCGGTACCGGTAGCGGGCCCCTTGCAGCAGGCCGGAAGGGGGGAGTTCGACGTACAGCCCGGCCTTTCTCAGGGTGGCGTCGGCGTCCTTGCCGCTGCTGTAGGGCAGGGCGAGCAGGAACTTCTTCTTCGGGTCCGTGACGGTGGCGAGGGCCTTGAGGGCGGCCTGCTGCTGCTCCGCCTTGGCCCAGGTCTCGGCCATCGCCCATCCGGACTTGTCCGCGGGGGACAGGAGCATCGCCGCATCCACGCTGCCGATGCTGCTGGGCGGATCGATCATCGCGGCGACGGCGGGGAACAGGACGGGCGAGAGGTCTTCGGTGCCGGGGGTGGCGGCGACCGCGGCGTTGGCCTTCTCGACGAAGGACCAATCGGCGGGCTTGGCCTGGGTCGTCGATGCCGCGGCGGACGAAGCCGTCGAGGCACCCCCCTGGGCCAGCGCCGGCCGGGGGAGCGGCGTCGCCACGCACATCAGGCCACCGACCACCAGGCTCAGCACCGCCGGAGCAAAGGGACTCGCGCGCATCGTTCGGATACTCCAAGGACCGCCGCGCCGGGCTCGAAGGGCCCGGACCGAGGGGAGAGGATTGTACCGGCGGGCGCGCCGGGCGAACGCCGCTCGGGTGCCGGGGAAGCCGCTACCTTGGGAGCGTGCCGGACGATGCTGCCTCATTGTCGCTTCTGACCCCGGTCGAGGACCTGCCGGGGGTCCGGGCCCGCGAGGCGGTGATCCTGCGCTCGATGGGGCTCAAGTGCCTTGCGCATCTGCTGAACCACCTGCCGCACCGGCACGAGTACGAGGCCGCCGAGGCGCCCGTCGAGCAACTGCACGCGGGCCAGGTCATCTCGACCCGGGGAGAGGTGACGGCGTGCCGGGTGGTCCGGCGCGGCAAGCCACGATTCGAGGCCGTGCTGCTGGACCACACCGGACGGATCGACCTGGTGTGGTTCAACCAGACGTTCCTGGCGAACACGATCCACCCCGGCGTCCGGCTGCGCGTGCAGGGCAAGGCCAAACGCCGCGGCGGTGGGCTGCAACTGGTGAACCCGCGGTACCAGGTTCTCCGCGACAGCGCGCCCGAGCCCGCCGCGACGCAGGATCGCTTCCGACCGGTCTACCCGGCGACGGAGGACCTGCCGTCGGAGCGGCTCGAGAAGATCATCGGGTCGGTGTTGACGGCGGGGCTGCCGCTGATTGAAGACCACCTGCCGGAGGCCTTCCGGAAAGAGCGGCAACTGCCGGAACTCGCCGAGGCGTACCGGATGATGCACGCGCCGCGGGATGAGGACGAAGCCACCGCGGCGCGGCGGCGGCTGGCGTACGACGAGTTCCTCCTGCTGCAACTCGGGGTTCACCTGCGCCGGGCCCACCTGAAGCGCCGGCACCACGCGCCGGCGCTGCGCTGGACCGACGCGATCGACCGGCACATCCGAGCCAGGCTGCCGTTCGAGTTGACGCCGGCTCAGGAGACCGTGATCCGGGAGGTGGCCAACGACCTGACGAAGACGACGCCGGCGAACCGGCTGATCCAGGGGGATGTCGGCGCGGGCAAGACGGTGATCGCGCTGTACGCCATGCTGATCGCGGTGGCGAACAAGCGGCAGGCGGCGCTGATGGCCCCGACGGAACTGCTGAGCGAGCAGCACTTCGCCGGGGTCTCGCGGCTGCTGTCCGGGTCGGACGTGCGTGTGGAACTGCTGACGGGCTCGCTCGGCCCTGATGAAAGGTCGGCGGCGCTGCGGCGGATCGCGTCGGGCGACAGCCACCTGGTCATCGGCACCCACGCGCTGCTGACCGAGGGCGTCTCGTTCGCCGATCTCGCGGTGGCGGTGATCGATGAGCAGCACCGCTTCGGGGTCCACCAGCGGGCGCAGTTGCGGGAAAAGTCGTCGGACCCGGCGGGGGTTCCGCACACGCTAGTCATGACCGCCACGCCCATCCCGCGGACGCTGAGCCTGACGATCTTCGGCGACCTGGACGTGAGCGTGCTCGACGGCGTGCCGCCGGGGCGCAAGCCGGTGAAGACCCGGCTGGTCACGCCCGCGCAGCGAGCGGAGGTGTACGCGTTCGTGCGGCAGCGGCTGGACAAGGGACAGCAGGCGTTCATCGTGGTGCCGGCGGTGGGCGCGGTCCCGGGCGAGCCCGGAGCCCCGGCGACCGGGCTGGATGCCGCGGAGGACACCGGCGAGGGCGGGGCACGCCGGCTGGCGAGCGTGCGCTCGCTGCTGAAGGAACTGGAGGAGGGCCCGCTGGCGGGCAAGCGGGTCGCGGCGGTCCACGGGCAACTGAAACGGCTGACGCGCGAGACGATCATGGAGCGCTTTCGGGTCGGGACGATCGACGCGCTGGTGGCGACGACAGTGATCGAAGTGGGCGTGGACGTGCCCAACGCGACGTTGATGGTGATCGAGGACGCGGACCGTTTCGGGCTGGCGCAGCTTCACCAGTTGCGCGGGCGGGTGGGCCGCGGGGCGCTGGGAGGGGTGTGCGTGCTGATCGCAGATCCGACGACGGACGAAGCGCTGACACGACTCAAGGCCGTGGTGTCCACGACGGACGGCTTCAAACTGGCCGAAACGGATTTCGCGCTTCGTGGTCCGGGAGACATTTTCGGCGGTCGGCAATCGGGCCTTGCACCGTTTCGTGTGGCGGAACTCCCAAAACACACAGATTTGTTGCTGATGGCTCGTCGCGACGCCGCCGCCTGGGTCGAACGCTCACCAGAACTTTCAAACCCCGAGGACGCGAAGGTACGATCTCGCCTGCTGAAAGCCCACGGCAAGGGGCTCGGGCTGGGTGACATCGCGTAGCGCTGTTGCGAACGCGATCCAACACCCCTCGGCTCTCCCACGTTGCCCGCTTTCCCCAATCTCCCTCACCCCACTTCACCGTCTCCCCCCTCGCCTGCCCCCTTTCCCTCCCCCTATCGCGGCCAGCACTTCTCTCGGGCGATCCCCTCAACCATGGAACCAGAACCCGGCAGCCTGCATGAACGTCTCCGGATTGTCGCCGGCCAGCGCTCCTACCGCGCTCTGGGCGAGATCACCGCCCAGAACACCGAGACCGTGCGGCGGTACATGCAGGGCGCGGCCCCGAGCATCGAGTTTGTCTCGGCGATGTGTGAGAAGTTTGCCGTCAGCGCCGAGTGGATGCTTACGGGGCGCGGGCCCATGCGTGAGAAAGACGGTCGGCGTCACGCGCTCAGCACGTCCAGCCCGTCCGACCTGCTGGCGGCGGTCGCCGGGGCCCTCGAAAAACTGACCGACCGGGTCGATAGAATCGAGGCGTACGTTCAGACGTTGGAGACTCGGCTGCGGGCCGCCGGCGCGGCCGTGCCGTCCGCTCCCGCCTCTCCCCCACTTCATGCCCCGTCCGCAGCGCCCCATCCCGAGTCCGGTCCTCGAGGAGGGGGGCCGTACCCCGCTCCCGACGCCGAGCCCACCTACCGAGCCCTCTGGATCGCCGGCGCTGTTCCCCAACGACCACGCACGAACGCTGGTTGAGTTGCTTCGGGCGTTCGGTCCGGAGGGCTCAGACTTGGTGCGGCGCTGGGTGGCCGCCCTGCTGCTGGTGCCGGAGCAGGAACGGCGCGCGGTGGTTGAAGGCGTGGAGGCCCGGGTCGCGTCGGCGTATGCACGCGGCGCCGGGGGCTCTCTCGCTTCGGACCCCGGCACGACCGAGCACGCTCCGCCGGGCACCGGCATGCTGTTTGTTCGATCCGAGCCTCGTCTGGCCGACGGTTATGTTGAGCAGGTCGAGCGCGCGTACGAGCCCGCGAATGGGCCGCGGGCCGCGGCGAAAGGCACGGGCAGTCGGGCCCGATCCGCCCCAGGGAAGGGGCGGGCGTGAGTTTCAATCAGGACGTCGCTGACCGCCTCGACGAAATCGCTCGGATGCTCGAACTCCTGGGCGAGGACCGGTTCAAGGTGAACGCCCACGCGCGGGCCGCCCGTGCCGTGGAGGCTTTCGCGGGAGACCTGAAGTCGATCGCGGATGACCCGAAGGCGCTCACGGCGATCGAGGGGGTCGGTCCCAAGATCGCCGCCAAGATCACCGAGTTTGCCTCCAGCGGCTCGATGAGCGAGCACACCGAGCTCCTGGGTCGTGTCCCCGCGGGGCTTCTCGACCTGATGCGCATCCCGGGCCTGGGCCCCAAGACGGTCAAGGCGATCTGGGAAACGCTCGGGGTGACCGATCCGGCGGGCTTGAAGGCGGCCATCGCCGACGGCACGATCATGAGCGTGCCCCGCATGGGCGCCAAGACGGTCGAGAACATCAAGAAGAGCATCGAAACGATCGAACAGGGGGACCAGCGGCTGCCTCTCGGGCGGGCGCTGCCCATCGCGGAAGCGCTCGGCGCCCGCCTGCGAGCCGTGCCGGGCGTGGAGCGGGTTCAGTACGCCGGGTCGCTCAGGCGCGGAAGAGAGACGATCGGCGACATCGACCTGCTGGCGGTCGCGCCGGGCCGCTCGGCGGAAGCGCTGCGCGAGGCGTTCTGCACCATGCCCGAGGTCAAGCAGGTGCTGAGCCGCGGCGAAACCAGGTGCTCCGTGCGTCTGCTGTTCGATCGCACGTCGGTGCAGGCCGACCTTCGGATCGTGCCCGAGAGCGCGTGGGGAGCGGCGCTCATGTACTTAACCGGCTCGAAGGAGCACAACGTCCGTCTGCGCGAGCGGGCCCTCAAGCGCGGCCTCACGCTGAACGAGTACGGGCTCTTCAGGCTCGATGAGAACCCGACGCCGCATCAGCACCGGCCCGGCGGCCTGGCGGCGGCGGTCGCCGGCAGGACCGAGGAGGACGTCTTTCAGGGCCTCGGCCTGGTGCCGGTCCCCCCGGAACTGCGCGAGGCCGCCTTCGATCTGGAAGCGCCGCCGCCCGAAGGGCTGCTCGGGGTCGCGGACATCCGCGCCGAACTGCACGCGCACACCACGGCGTCGGACGGGGCCTTGACCATCGTGCGGCTTGCTTCGCTCTACAGGCAGCGCGGGTTCCACACCCTGGCGGTGACGGACCATTCCAAATCCAGCGTCATCGCGAACGGTCTTTCGCCCGAGCGGCTCCGGGCGCACATCGGGGCCGTCCGGGCGGCTCAGCGTGAGGTGGATGGGATCACCCTGCTCGCGGGCAGCGAGGTCGACATCTTGGCTGACGGCACGCTGGATTACGACGACGACCTGCTGGCGGAGCTCGACATCGTGATCGCCTCGCCGCACGCTTCGCTGAGACAGGCGCCCCGTGTCGCGACCGACCGGCTTCTCAAGGCGATCCGACACCCCTTGGTCCACGTCATCGGGCACCCGACGGGCCGGATCATCGGCCAGCGGGAGGGTCTGGAACCGGCGATGGACGAACTGTGCGCCGCCGCCGCCGAGCACGGAACGGCGCTGGAGATCAACGCGAACTGGCAGCGGCTGGACCTGCGCGACACCCACGCGCGGCTGGCGCTTTCCAAGGGTTGCTTGCTGGCGATCAACTGCGACACGCACCACCCCGATGACGCCGAGAACCTGAGGTACGGCGTGATCACCGCGCGGCGGGCCGGCTGCCCCACGGAACGCTGCCTGAACACCTGGACGAACGCGCGGCTCTTGAAGTGGCTGCGCGCGAAACGCGAGTAGCCGATCGGTGAACGCCGCCCGCGGGGTCTCGGGCCGGTCCCCCGCGCGGCCGGGGGCGTGCGCGGCAGAGGTCTCGACGGGACCGTCGGGGCACCTTTGGCCAAAAAGGCCGCGGGCCCCGGGGATTGACCGGGGCCCGCGTCAGTCGGCGTCGACGGTAAGCCGAGTTCTGTCTTCGCCCGCGCCCTTTCGAGCACGCGCGGAGGCGGCCATTTCTCTTGCCGCGCCGTTACCGGTCGCGGTCCTCAGCGGCCCACCCGCCCCCGTCCACCCGGACCGGGCGTCCCCGCCTTCCGGCGAGAGGGGGCTGCGTGGCCTTGCACGCGGCGGGGTTTTCCGTGCCCCGTCTGTCGCCAGACGGGCGGTGCGCTCTTACCGCACCTTTTCACCCTTGCCTGATCCCTCGCGGGCCATCGGCGGTGTGTTCTCTGTGGCACTGTCCGTCGCTCGTGACCGTGCCGAGCGCGTGGGGGTTACCCACCGCCGTGTCCTTTCGTGCTCGGACTTTCCTCGCGACCGTCCCTCGCGGGAGCGGGCGCGCGACCGCCTGTCGACGCGGAGAATGATAGGACGCCCGCGCCATAGACTGCCCGCATGATCCCTCGCCACGTTCCGACCTCGGCCCGCGTCGCCGCCTTCTCGATCTCGCTCCTGCTGGCCGGTTGCTCGGGCGGCGGCAAAGGCGGGGACGCCCCGCTCTCCGCGGTCAATGACAAGAGCGCCCACACCGACACGCGGATCGCCGCCATCGAGCGGACGCAGGAAGCGGTGGCGGCGGGCGAGATCGGGGCCACCGCGGCCCGCGAGAACCTCAAGCGGGTGGCGTGGTCGCGCTCCACCTTCTGGAAGGTCCGCGCCGCGGCCATCGACGAACTTCTGAAGGATGAGCCCAACGCCGCCGACACACGGAACATGCTGCGGCTGATGCTCCCAACCGAGAGCGCCCCTCAGATCGTGGAGAAGATCACCGCGCTCGCGGCCGAGGGGCGGTGGAGCGAGATGTCGGGCGCGCTGGTGCGGCGGTGGTCAAAGGTCGACAGCCGCGTGCCCGACGCCGAGCGTCCGGAGCGCGCGGCGCTGGTAAGCATTGACCCGGACCGCCCGGTGGAAGAGACGGTGTTCGCCGTGTTCGCGGGGCGTGTGGAGGGCCCGAACGCCGCGGCGCTCGACGATCGAACCCGGGAGGACGCGTGGGCGCTGCTCCGGCGGATCGACTCCTCGAACCGCACGCGCGACCTGCTGGCCGGGGGCGGGAGCAGCGACGATGAACTGCTCGCGGTGCTGCAGCGCGGAGCGCGGGAGTTGCGCGTGGTCCCGGAAACCTCGGAGGAACTCGCGTGGCTGCGCAGGCTGGGCACGGCGGGCAACGCGGCGTTCTGGCGGGAGTGCGCCGCCTCGATCGCGCGGCTGAACGACGAACTGTCCCGCGGCCTCGCCATGCGCCACCTGGGCGTGCTCCGCTGGGCCGGGACCAATCGCACCGACTGGCTCGCGACGGACCGCGCCGGCCTGCTGAGCGAGATCGAGCGCCGGCTCGAGGGCCGCCCGAGGCACTGGCGCATCGGCGAGGGCGCCGGACGGGCCCGCGGCGAGAGCCTGCACCAGGCCCGAGCGAACCTCACATGGGGCGACGCCCTGGCGGTCCTCGTCGCCGACGACCTGACGCGGGCCGACGGCGTCCCCGCGGCCCTGTTCGACCATGCCGAGCGCGACCGCAAGGACAACTCGACCGAGTACGGCGGGAACATCGACGCCCAGGGTGAAACGGTGCGCGTGGACTTGTTCCCACCCCGTGCGACGCAGCGCTACGGAGACCGCCAGTTCGTGCCCTCCGAGGAGATGCTCAAGGCGGGCGACACCGCGCTGTTCCATTACCACTTCCACGCTACCACGTGGAAAAACAGCGACTACGCCGGCCCGAGCGAGGGCGACTTTGACTCCGCCGACGCGCTGGGCAGGGCGTGCCTGCTGTTCACCGCCATCGACGATCGCACGCTGGGGGTCGATTACTACCAGCGCGGCGGGACCACGATCGACCTGGGGGTGCTGAAGAAAACCCGCTAGGGGGGCGGCTGCTACCCTCTGGCCCACCACCCGCCCAGCAGCCTTCGGGCGTTCTCGCTGTAGAGCGCCCGCAGCAGGTCGAAAGGCAGCCGCTGCCCGACCAGCCGCGCGGGCTGGGTTTTGGCGGAGCGCTCGGGATCGACCATGTTGAGGTCCGCGTCGGCGAAGAAACACGGCCCGTCGTGCGCCGTTTCCCACAGCGTCCGCAGCGCGAGGTACCGACCGGCGTACAGGTCGAACGCCTGCTCGCGCGTGGACGCCTGCCGCGCTTTCTCGCCACCGGCGATCGTGCTGACTTTCTCGGCGCGCAACTGGTCATCGAGCGTGACGATGTCCGAGCCGAAGAGGACGCGGTCCTTGTAGCGGCGCACGAACGACTCGACCGCCCCGGGCGGGTGCTTGCTCAGCTCGCGGACCATCCACTTGGTCGCCGAGGTGTCGAGGTGAAGATTCGCGTGCCGGTCGAGCAGGCCGGCGAGGAATGCGAGATCCTCCGGCCAGCCGCCCATGTGGGCGACGATCCACGGCACGGGGTACGCCTCGAGCATGCGTTCGAGCGGCTCGTAGTGCGAGGCCTTGGAGCCGTAGAACGAAGCGTCCTTGTACCTGGTGGCGAACCAGGTATCGGGGTCCGCGATGTGGGCCATGAACATCATGCCCAGTTCGGCCGCGCGGTCCATGTGCCTGCGGCGCCACGGGCCGTCGAGCCTGCCGATTGTGACGTCGCCCAGTTCGCGTCCGATCTCGAGGATGCGCGGGGCGCACCACATCTTGCACATGCGAGCGCCGAGTTCGTGCCAGCGAACGAGATCCTCAAGGAACCCCGTGGTGTGCCCGTGCAGCCGCGCCGCCGCATCGGGACCGGAGAACCGCGGCATGGCGATGAACCGCACACTGTCGCCCAGCACGCTCCGCACGGCCTCGGCTTCGCCGATCTGTGTCATCGAGTACGTCAGCGTGACGCCGAAGACCTCACGGACTTCCCGGTACACCGCCGCGGCGTCCCGCCCGTTGATGTGGGCGTGGGCGTCGATGATCGGCACGACGGGAGGGCCGAGTCGCGCCGCCTCGGCGCGGTAGTCGAGTGCGAACAGATTGGACTCGGGGTGGCCGTCGGGCATCGGCACACTGTAGAAGCCCGCGCGGGGCTGGCTCGAGCGGGCGCACGGTCACGGCGCGGGAACGGTCGGCGGGCCGGGGCCGTGCCGGCGCCGGCCCTGTGCCCGGGTGCGGTCGCGCGGAGGTCGGACGAGCCGATGACTACTTCCCCTCGAACCAACTCCGCCCCCACGCGGCGTCGACCTTCAGCGGAACCGAGAGCCTCATGGCGCCCTCCATGCGACCGACGATGAACGCCGCCGCCGCCTCGGCCTGATCCTCCGGGCACTCGAAGACCAGTTCATCGTGGATCTGAAGGAGCATCCGGAGGTTTGGCCAGCGCGGGGCGGGCGCTCCGCCGAGGCCGCCGGGGAACGGCGGTCGACCCGCCGGCCTGATGCCGATGTCGCGTGCGATGTCCACCATCGCTACCTTGATCAGGTCCGCCGCGCTGCCCTGCACCACGCTGTTGATGCTGGTGCGCTCCGCGAGGGCCCGCTCCTGCGGGTTGGGCGACTCGATGCCGGGGATCGGACGACGCCGCTTCAGGATCGTCTCGACGTACCCGTGCCGCTGCGCGTGGTCGATGCACTCTTGCAGGAACATGGTGATCCCCGCGAACTTCTTCTTGTACCCGGTGATGATCTCCTCCGCCTCCGCGTTCGAGCAGCCGAGCCTCCGCGCGAGGCCGAACGGCGTCACGCCGTAGACGATCCCGAAGTTCACCATCTTGGCGCCGCTGCGCTGCTCCTTGGTCACCTCGCTGAGGGCGACGTTGTGGACCTGGGCGGCGACGGCGGTGTGGATGTCCTCGCCGCGCTCGAACGCCTCCTTGAGGGCCGGGTCGCCGGAAAGATGGGCGAGGATGCGGAGCTCGATCTGCGAGTAGTCGGCGCTGATGAGGACGCAGCCGGGCTCGGGAACAAAGGCCCTGCGGATCTCGCGCCCGATCTCGGTGCGGATCGGGATGTTCTGAAGGTTCGGGTCGCTCGACGCCAGCCGCCCCGTGGCGGCGACGGTCTGGTGGAAACTCGCGTGGATGCGCCCGGTGTCGGGGTTGATCGCCTCGCGGAGGGCAACGAGGTACGTGCTCACGAGCTTGGTGAGCTGGCGGTACTCGAGAATGAGCGACGGCACACGGCTGGTGCAGGAAGGATCGGAGGCGAGTTTCTCGAGCACCTCGATGTCCGTGGAGTAGCCCGTCTTGAGTTTCTTCCCGGGCTTGAGGCCCAGGCCGGGCTCGGGGTCGGTCGGCTTGTTGAAGAGAATCTCGGCGAGCTGCTTGGGCGAGTCCGGGTTAAAGGGCCGCGGTGACGCCGCGAGGATGTCCGCGGCGAGCCCCTTGATGCGTTCCTCAAGCCGCGCCCGCTGGCGCCCGAGTTCGTCGGGCTCGACGCGGATGCCGTTCCATTCGAGGTCCGCCAGCACACGCACCAGCGGCATCTCGACATCATCGAACAGAGATTGCAGGCCCATCTCACGCAGCGTCGGCGCCATCGCGTCGTGCAGCTGCATCGTGACGTCGGCGTCCTCAGCGGCGTACTCGGTCGCCAGCACGAGGTCCACCTGGTCGAAGGTCTTCTGACGAGTCTTCGAGGCCGGCGTCGGCGTCGGCCCCAGGAGTTCCTTGATCGAGATGTTCGTGCGGCCCAGCAGCGCGAGGGCCAGGTTGTCCATCGAGTGGCTGGAGCGTGAAGCGTCGATGAGGTACGACGCGACCATGGAATCGAACGCGGGCGAATCGGCTCTTTCCGAGGCGGCGCCCGCTTCCGGCCGGCGATGCGCCGCATCAACAACTGGAGCGGAGCCGATCGATGAACGGGCGAGGCCGTCATCGCCGGCGGGATGCCGGGGCCGCCCTGAGCCGATGTTGAGTTCGACGCCTGCGGCCCGCAGCACCAGCAGATCGAACTTGAGGTTGTGCCCGTACTTCGCGATGGCCGGGTCTTCGAGGATCGGGCGCAGTTCGCGCAGCACGGTCGCCTCGTCCAGATGCGTCGACGGGTTAGGCGACCGCACGGGCACGTACACGCCCTCTCCCGCCCGCGTGGAAAGGCACACGCCGCACAGCCTGTCACGCAGGGGCGAGAGGCCGGTGGTCTCGGTATCGACTGCGAAGCGGCCGGCCTTTCGGATGTCGGCGATCACCTCGCGGAGCTCACCAAGGGTTCGGACGCATCGGTAAAAGCCGGATTCGGCGCGGCGTTCGGGCGGGGGCGCCTCGTCGGCGTTCCCCGGCCGCGGCGTGGCATCGAACAGCGACGACGTGAACAGCCCGCCCTCATCCGGAGCCCGCTCGGACCTGCGGCCTCGCTTCGGTGCAGCGGCCGGCGCGGCGGCGCCAGGCGGCGCGCCGGACGGGTCTGACGACTGGTCTCTTGCTCCTTCAGAGGCGGACCGCGACGCCGGAACGGGTGCCGCTGAGGTGTCGGCGGGACCCGCTCCGCCGAGCCCAAGGAGCGTGCGAACTTCATCCTGGTACCGGTTGAACCCGAGTTCCCTGCAGATGGGGATGAGTTTCTCGAGGCGAAACGACCGCGTCGCGGCGTCTTCGAGGGCGAGCGAGACCGGCGCGTCATGTCGGAGCGTGATGAGGGCCTTGCTCAGGGCGAGTTTGGGGATGGACTCGCGGAGTTTCTCGCCGCGTTTGCCCTTGATCTCGTGGGCATGGGCGATGAGGTTGTCGAGCGTTCCGTACTGCTGGATGAGCTCGGCGGCGGTCTTGGGGCCGACGCCTTCGACACCGGGCACGTTGTCCACGCTGTCGCCCATCAGCGTGAGCATGTCGATGACCTGGTCGGGGCGGATGCCCTGCTCGGCCATGAGGTGGGCGGGGTCGATGCGCAGATCGGCGTGGATGTCGAAGAGTTCCACCGGCGGATGGGTTTCGTCGCCCGAGCGGAGCAGTTGCTTGAGGTCCTTGTCCTTTGAGACGATCCGCACGCCCACGCCGGCGTCCGCCACGCGTGTGGCCAGGGTCGCGATGACGTCGTCGGCCTCGAATCCCTCGGCGGAGACGACGGGGATGCCCAGTTCCTTCAGGATGCTCACGCACCGCTCCACCTGCGGGCCGAAGGTCTCGGGCGGCTCGGTGCGGGTGGCCTTGTACTCGGGGTAGATCTCGGAGCGGAACGTCTCGCGGTCGCCCGAGACATCGATCGCAACGGCGACATAATCGGGCTTGTACTGGCGGAACAGTTTCAGCAGCATGCCGACGAAGCCGAACGTGGCGTTGGTCGGCTCCTTGGTGACGGGCGAACTCATCGGCGTCCGGATGGCGTGGAACGCCCGGAAGAACTGGGCGTGGCCGTCGATGAGGTAGAGGGTTTTCATGAAGTGGTCGAGGAGCAAAGTGGTTGAGTGCGGCGACCGCAACGCGGGCTCGACACCCAGCCGCTGTCTGTCAGTCCCTGCCGCCGTGCCGCTGCGCCGACTTGCTGCTTTCACCCGCGAGAGCGGCCACCGCCTGCAGATACGCGTCACTGGGCACGATCTTCCGCCTCGCCATGACGGTCCTCGCCACATCGAGGAACTTGCTGAAGCGGTACGGCTGCGTGCGCTCGTCGGTCAGCCATGAGAACGCCGGGACGCACGTCGGCGGGGCCGCTGTCGTCGCCACCATGCAGCCGGTGCCGAACACCGAGCCGGTCATGATTCGCGTACAGATGGCGAACTTGGTGTGGTCGCCGACGATGCAGCCGAGGTACTGGATGCCGGTGCGCTCGCGGCTCGCGCCCGAGGCGAGCGCCGTCGCGATGACCTCCGCGTACGTGTTCAGCAGGTTCGAGTTCGTGGTGCCCGCGCCGAAGTTGGCCCACTCGCCGACCCATGAATCGCCGAGGTGCCCGTCGTGTCCCTTGTTGGCGTAGCCCTGGAAGATGGTGCCGCCGACTTCGCCGGTGACCTTGCACACCGGGCCGATGGCGGTGTGGGCCTTGATGAGCGCCCGCTCGAGAATGACCGAGCTTTTCCCGACATACGCCGGGCCGAGGATGATCGAGCCCGGTCGGACGACGGCGTTCTCATCGATCACGATCGGGCCGCTCTCGGCGTCGAGGATGACGCCGGGGCACACACGGGCCGTCGGGTGGATGCGGATCGCGCCGGCGTTGGTCAGCAAGACGCCGGGCGCTTGCGTGATGGTCCCGCGCGAATGTTCAGGGCTCGCTTCGATGCCGCTTGCGAGCCGCTTGAGGTCTTCATCAAGGCAGGCGTCGCGGTGCCGGATGACGTCCCAGGGCCGGCGCAGCATCCGCGCATCGTCGCAGGGCACCCGCCGCACCTCCGCGGGCAAGGAGAGCGCCGAGAGAAACGCCCACGCATCCCGGGCCGTCAACCGCGCCGCGACGATCTCCTCCGAGGTGCCCGATCCGCCGGCGCCGCGCGGAACCAGCGCCGAGCCGGCCCCGAGCCCCGCGAGGCCCGCCGGGGGCAGCACGCAACGCCCGTTCACAAAGACCACCTCGTCGCTCGCGCCCGCATCCGCGCCGGGAGCCGCTTTCACGCCCGGGGCTTCGAGCGTGAGCGTGCCGAGCCGCGTTGATGGGCGAACCCCGGCCAGTTCCAGCCCTTGGGAGCCGGCCAGCAGACGCCACCGCTCCAACGTCGTCAGCGCGCCGGTGCGAACCTGGAACGCCGCTCGCAGGTCGTTCAGCGGGGCGAGCCAGGGCGAATCATCGTCGAACAGAATCAAGGGCGTCGCGGCGGGCATGCGTGGGAGTGTACCGGCCGCCGGCTCGACGCCCGGGCGATCCGCGGGCCTCGTTCCACCCCGCTACGCTGGGCCGCATGCTGGATCGGGACCGACTCGGAATGACCATTCTCCGCGAGAGCGACGCCGACGCCGTGGTCATCAAGCCCGCCGGCGTGGCGTCGGAGATGACGCGCGACCCGCGGAACGAGTCGCTGCTCTCGCGTCTGCGCCTCAGCGTGCCGCCGGGCGTCTCGCCCAGGCTCGTCCACCGCCTCGACCGCGTCACCCGCGGCGTCATGGTCGTCGCCTTCACCAAGGAAGCCGCGGCGTTCCACGGCGAGCAGATCCGCAACGGGCGATGGCACAAGTTCTATCTCGCCCGAATCCCCACCCCGCCGCCGGGCTCGCTCGCCGCCCGCGTGCTGGTCGGGAAGCACAAGGCGTACATCGACGAGAGCGGCGAGACCGCGCGCCTCGTGCGTTCCGGCGGCAAGCCGTCGCTGCTCGAGGTCCTCGCCGCCGCGCCGGCGCCGGGGAGGGCCGGCCAGACGCACGTGCTCATCCACCTGCTCACCGGGCGCCTGCACCAGATCCGCGTGATGATGGCCGGGCTGGGCCTGCCGCTGTGCGGGGATTCGCTGTACGGCGGGCGTGGGCCGGCTTCCGACCTGTACCTGGAACACGTCGCGCTGTGGCATCGCCCCTGGAACGCCGACGCTCTTGTGCTGTCGCATCTCGCCGACGATCCGGAGCGTGAGGCGTTGGGGAAACCGGTCGCCTCCGCCCTGGCGCTGGTCATCGCCGACCCGCCGAGGCGCGGTGCAGAGCATCCCGAATGATCGAGGTTCCCCGCCGACAAGCGGCGGACCGCAGCGAACCGCGTTGATGCCGGCCCGATCCGGCGCCCGGGTTACCGGCGACGCCGGGCCGCGAGGAGACCCGCGACGCCGAACATGCCCGCCGCGCCGGGCGTTGGGAAGAACGCCGGGTTCATCCCGCCGTCGGTGACCATTTCGATCCCCGCAAAGGACCTCCCGGCCGGGTCGAACCCGCTGTGGGCGCGGAACTCAATGAAACCGACCACGCCGAGAAGGCCGCCGGCCGGGACCAACGGGGGATTGGCCGGGACAAGGTCGCTCAGGAACACCTGGAAATCGCCCGGCGTGTTTTTGAAGAAGTCGACGTTCACCGGCAGGCGCAGCGGGCCACCCTGCCCGGCGGCGTTCAATCCGATCACGTCAAACTGCGCGATGGCGTAGACATAGGCGCCGAGATTCTCCGGCACCGTGCCCTGCAGACTCAGGCCGCCCAGGCCGACCAGCAGCGGGAGCCCGAAGTCCTGGCCCACGATGTCCCAGTTGACATTGAAGTCAATCCGGAGCGAACTGTGATTCGCCGCGTTCGCCGTGACGTTCCCCGACTGGGAGACCCCCGTGCTCCGGGTGATGTTCAGCCATGCGTCGTTGGGGCCGGTGAGGTGTCCGACGCCGGCCTTCGCCGTCGAGGTGGTCGGAGCGAAGGGACCCGTGCCCTGGATCGTCGAGTCAAACTGGGGGGCCGGCGGCGGGAACGCGGGAATGGGATCGGCCATCGGCGCGGCCAGGCCGCCCAGCCCCAGAACGACCTGATCCGGTTCACCGAAGATGTTCCCTCTGTGCGTGATCGTCACGCGGCTGCCGGCGTTGTTGAACACAGGCAACGCCGACGCAACGCCGCTGAGAGCCAGCACCGCCGAGGCGGCCAGAAGACCGATCCGGTATGAACGCAACGAGATATTCATGCCATCTTTCTCCTGCCTTGAGAACAACCCTGCCGGGGAAGGGCCCGTGCTGCCCTTCTCAAGAAAAACATACACCTCAAAACGTGGGGAGCAAACGGCGGTGGATCAGGCAGGCGAAACTAGCGAGATCTTCATATAACTCGCCGCCGGACACTGCCGTCACCGTCCCGTCATGTTCGGGCAGCGTTTGCAGAACATCATTCGATCCACCGGATCACCGTGCGGCCCGCCGCCGCCGAGGAAACTTAGCGAACTCCAGCCGCCTTCTCAGGTGGCGGGATGCGCAGTTTCATGCCGGGGCGGAGGTTTGTGCCGTCCTCGTTGAGTTCAGGGTTGGCTTCGAGGATGGTCCGCCACATCGCCGACTTGCCGTAGAGCGCCCGCGCAATCCCCGACAACGTATCGCCCTCGGTCACGGTGTACTCGACGTCGTCGCCCTTCTCATCGGGGACGACGACACCCTGCGTGTTGTCCGGGTCGTGCGGAACCTTGATGACCCGTCCCGGGCGCAGCCGAGTGAAATCCAGCAACGGGTTGGCCTTGAGGATCGCCCTCCAGTGCTTGGTCGTCCCGTAGCGCTTCTTCGAGATGGCCTGGGCGTTGTCGCCGGGCTGGACCTCGTACAGATCAAACGTCGGCGGGATCGTCTCGCCCGGCTTTGCCTGAGGCTGCGGCGGCGGCTCGACGGGCGCGGGGGTCGGCGACGGCGCCGAGGACGGCATCGATGTCTGAAGCACGGGCGGGGCGATGGGCGCCTCGGCGCGGGTCGTCGGCGCGCCGGCGAGCGTCGCCCCACCGGTCGGCGGCGGCTCGACGGCCCCGCCGACCACCGCGGGCACCTTCGGGTCTCCCCCGCTGGGCGTGGTCCGCCAATAGACGACGATCCACACCACCACCAAGAGCACCGCGGCAAGCCCGGCCCGTGTCGATCCGCTCATGCGTGACCTCGTCTGCGCGGAACGCTGAAACGCTGCTCCTCACGTCGTCGCCAAACCCGTGCCGCCCTCGGAGGTGCGCATGCCCGTGCCCGGCGCCGGGAAGGGCGCGGGCGGGGGATTCTTCACCCACACCAGCGGGGCCGCGATGGCGAACGATGAGTAGGTACCGACGATGATGCCCACCAGCAGCGTGTAGGCGAACGACGCCACGCTCTCGCCGCCCAGCCACACGATGATCATCAGGCTCAGGATCGTGGTGCTGCCGGTGATGAGCGTGCGGCTCATCGTCTGGTTGATCGAGAGGTTGATGCATTCCTTGGTGGCGTAGGCGAGCTTGCCGCGGTTCTCGCGGATTCGATCGAGCACGACGATGGTGTCGTTGATCGAGTAGCCGATGATCGTGGTCAGGCCGGCGATCATGCCCAGGTCGATCTTGAACGGGCGGATACCCAGCGCCCCGACCACCGGGAAGTGCTCGTACAACCACCCCGACAGCGCGATGAAACCGACCGCGATGCCCACGTCGTGGAACACCGGCAGGATCGCCGCCATCGAGTAGCGGAAACTCCCGAACCGCATCCACACGTAGATCATCACCAGCCCGAACGCGACCAGCAGCGCGACCGTCGCCTGGGCGCGGAAGGTCTCGGCGATGGCACCGCTGAAGTTCTGCACGCTGGCCAGCAGGGTGGTCTCGGTGAACGCCGTGCGCACCATGTCCCATTCCTGCTGGGCGAACTGCTCACGCCACCGCGCCGTGTCAAACGCGGAGATGCCGGGGTCCCGCACCAGGATGACGGCGGTCTTCACCGCCTCGGGCGTGCCGTCGACCACGATGATGTCGTACTGGCGCTTGAGGGCGCGCCCGGCGAAATCCGGCTGGTTGCGGATGTACTCCAGGCGCTGCTGCAACTCGCTCCTGGTCGGGGTCGGGGAGAGATTCTCCATGACGATCGCCGCCCCGCCGACGAACGGCGCCACGTTGTTCCGCACCTCCGGGCGCCCGATCGCCGCGCCAAGTTCGTTGTCCAGGATCTGCGTCACCGGGGCGCCCTCCGCCACCCGCGCGACGTCGGAGCCCTTGAACTGCAGCGCCGCCCGGGATTCAACGATGTCCGTGAACTTCGACACCACGGCGTCCCGCAGGCGGTCCTCGTCGGTGATCGACGTGCGGATGGTGAACCGGTTGCTGGTCACCCCGTCGGCCCTGGGGTTCACGGCGACGACCTCGGCGCCGATCAGCGGCTTCAGGACGGCGTCGTTGGCCGCGTCGGCCTCCTTGGCGATCGCGTCCAGCCTCGCCTTGATCTCGGCCCGCGTCGCGGTCGTCTCGGTCCTCGTGCCGTCCGGGTTGACCTTCTCCTTCAAGGTGAACGAAATCGCCGTCCCGCCGCGGAACTCGAGCCCGAACAGCTCCTCGCCCTTGATGAAGACCGCCGAGAGGCTCAGCAGCGTGGCGACGACGGAGAAGGCATAGAAGAAGTGCCTGAGCCGCAGCCAGTCCACCCGGGGCGACAGCAGCCGCTGAAGCGCCGGGACGACCAGCGGCAGGCTCTTCTCGGCGTTGGGGACGCGCCACTTGTCGATCACCAGCACCAGCAGCAGGCGCGTCACGACGAGGGCCGCGAACAGCGTCGCCACCACGCCGATGCCAAGCGTGATCGCGAAGCCCTTGATCTCGGCGGTGCCCATGTAGGCCAGCACCACGCAGCTGATGAGGGTCGTGATGTTCGCGTCGACGATCGCCGCCATCGCCCGCTGGTACGCCAGGCGGAGCGCCGTGCGCGGGTCGTTGCCCTTGAGCACCTCCTCGCGGAGGCGTTCGTAGATCAGCACGTTCGAGTCGACCGCCATGCCGAACGTGAGCGCCACGCCCGCGATCCCCGGGAGGCTGAACGCCGCCCGCTGCAACGCCATGATGCCGAGCATCACCACGCCGATGGAGATCATCCCCACGATCGCGATCGAGCCGGGGATGAAGTAGTACGCGACCATGAAGACGGCGGTGAT
>CAZDYM010000011.1:0-21168 GCA_964509325.1 uncultured Phycisphaeraceae bacterium | reverse complement strand
CCCCCACGCGCCTCGACCTCGCGCCGTCCATCAGGGCCCTCAAGCCCGGGCGATACCGGGTCGTGCTCGTCGGCGCCGGCGGGTTCCGCTGGGAGTCGGGCTGGTTCACGGTTGCCACGGCCCCGCGCGACGCCGTCCGCGCCTCGCTTGAGCGGCGGCTCGAGGCCTTTGAGAACGCCCGGCCCCGCCCGCTTCCCCACCGGGACGCCGACCGAGTCGCCGTTCTCCGCGCCCGCCTCGCCCTGCTCCGCGACCGCCCGTCGGAGCAGTCCGTGTCGGGCTTCCTGACGGACGTAAACCGGCTGGAAGACGAACTGCTCGCCGACCTCGCCGCGCTCGAACGAGACGAGGAGCCCCTCAAGGGCCGCGCCGGCCTGGTCTTCGCGCCGTTCCGCTCCGGCGGGGTCACCGTCCCCACGTGGACCTACGTTCCCGAGGCCGCCCTCGCCGCCGGCTCGCCCGCGCCGCTGCTTGTCGCCCTGCACGGCGCGGGCGCGGAGGAGTCCATGTTCATCGCCGGCTACGGCGAAGGGGTCATCCGCGCCCTCGCCGACAGGCACAACCTCATCGTTGCCTCGCCGCTGGCCTACGCGTTCACCACGAACCCGGCGATGCTCGACGACCTCATCGCCGCGATGGCCTCGCGTTACAACGTCGACGAGCGCCGGGTCTACCTCGTCGGCCACTCCATGGGCGGCATCGCCGCCTCAGGGCTGGCCCAGGCCCGAGTGGACAAAGTGGCCGCCGCCGCCGCCATCGCCGGCGTCCGACCCTTCCGTTCCGACGAACCGTCCGCCCCCGTGCTGGCCTACGCCGCGGAGAACGACCGCATCATCCCCGCCGCCCGCGTCCGCCGGCTGGCGGAAGAGGCCCGTGCCGCCGGCCTCCCCGTCGAACTCCGCGAGGCGGCGGATCAGGGCCACACCCTGGTGGTCGGCGCGGTCCTCGAAGAGTGCATCCGGTGGTTGCTCAAGCACCAGCGCCCCGCGCCGTGAGCGACGCGGCGCCCTCGCCGTACACTCCGACGCATGACCGACCCCGAAGCCATCATCATCGGCGCGGGCCTCGCCGGGCTGTGCTGCGCCCGCGGCCTTGCCCGCGCCGGCCGCCGCGTCCTGCTCCTCGAGGCCTCCGACGCCGTGGGCGGCCGCGTCCGCACCGATCTCGTTGACGGCTTCCGCCTCGACCGCGGCTTCCAGGTCTTGCTCACCTCGTACCCGGAAGCCCGCGAAGTCCTTGATTTCACGGCCCTCCGCCTTCATGAGTTCTACCCCGGCGCCCTCGTGCGGTGCGACGGCAGGTTCCACAAGGTCGCCGACCCGCGCCGCAAGCCCCTCGACGCCGCCAAGGGTTTTCTCTCGCCGGTCGCCACACTCGCCGACAAGGCCCGCCTGGCGGTGTTCGAGCAGCGCCTCCGGCTCGGCGGCGATGACGCCTGCTGGACGCGCCCCGAGAAGCCCGCCCTCGAACTGCTCCGCGACGCGGGCTTCGCCCCGCTCACCATCGACCGATTCTTCCGCCCGTTCTTCGGCGGCGTCTTCCTCGACCGCGGCCTCGACGTCTCCAGCCGCGTGTTCGAGTTCCTCTTCCGCATGTTCGGCCAGGGCCGCGCGGCCCTGCCCGAGCGGGGTATGGGCGCGATCCCGGGGCAACTCGCCGCGGCCCTTCCCGCGGGCTCCGTCCGGCTCGGCGCGAGGGTGAAGTCGTGCGACGCGAACTCCGTGACGCTCGATTCCGGCGAGAAGATCACCGCCCGCGCCGTCGTCGTCGCCACCGACGCCGACGCGGCCCGCTCGCTGCTGCCCGAGCACCCCCCGCGCGCCGTGAAGTGGCGAGCCACCTCCACCCTGTGGTACGCCTGCGACCGCCCGCCCGTCAACGAGCCCGTGCTCATCCTCAACGGCGAGGGCGCGCCCGCCGAGCACGCGCCGGTCAACAGCGTCGCGATGACCAGCATCGTCTGCCCCGGTTACGCGCCGCCGGGGGCGCACCTCGTGAATGTCAGCGTGATCGACCAGGACGCCGCCGCCCGGCCCACCGCCGCACTCGACCAGGCCTGCCGCGCCCAACTCAGCCAGTGGTTCGGCCCCGCGGCCGCGTCCTGGCGCCTCCTCAGGCACCACTTCATCCCGCACGCGTTGCCCCAGCACCGCGCCGGCGACCTCGAACCCCCGCGCCGACCCGTCGACACGCCGTCGGGCGTCTTCCTTTGCGGCGACCACCTCGACAACGCCTCCATCAACGGCGCGATGGAGAGCGGGCGCCGAGCCGCCGAGGCCGTGATCCGGAAGCTCGCGCCTACACCGTGAGATTCCGCCCGAACTCCCCGGGCTCGAACACGTGGACATGCTCCATGTCGAGGTAGAGCGTGACGGCCTGGTTGATCGGGAAGTTCTCGCGCGCGTCGATGCGGGCCATGAGCCGCTTGCCCGCGCCGGGCCCGAGCGTCACGCAGGCCACGTCGATCTTCTCACCCAGCGGCTCGACCGTCTCGGACCGCAGCGTCACCGTGTTCCCGCCGCCGGTGGACGACGCGAACTTCCCGATGGCCTGCTCGCTCATCGCGCTGGGACGGAAGCCCAACACCAGCGGCTTGTCGAGGTGGCCGCCGGACGACAGCCGGTCGGCCGCGCCGGGCGTCATCCGAACCCGCAACCCCTCGCCGCCGTCAAACACCACGCCCCCGCCCTCGCGCGCCAGCCGCCCCTCCACGAAGTTCATCGGCGGCGCGCCCAGGAACGCCGCGACAAACCGGTTCGATGGTCTGCGGTAGATGTTCAGCGGCGTATCCACCTGCTGGATCCGCCCCGCGCTCATCACCACGATCCGGTCCCCCAGCGTCATCGCCTCTTCCTGGTCGTGCGTCACGTAGATCGTCGTCGTCCTGAGCCGCTGGTGAAGGTTCTTGAGTTCCGTGCGGGTCGTCACGCGCAGCTTGGCGTCGAGGTTCGACAGCGGCTCGTCGAACAGGAACACCTTGGGCTCGCGCACGATCGCGCGACCCAGCGCCACCCGCTGGCGCTGGCCGCCGCTGAGGGCCTTGGGCTTGCGGTCGAGGAACGCCTCGATCCCCAGCAGCCGAGCGGCTTCCTCGACGCGCTTCTTGATCTCTGCTCGCGGCAGTTTCCGCAGCGTCAGACCGAACGCCATGTTCTTGTAGACGTTCATGTGGGGGTACAGCGCGTAGTTCTGGAACACCATCGCGATGTCGCGGTCCTTCGGGTGTACGTCGTTCACCACCCGCCCGCCGATGTCGATCGTGCCCGAGGTGATCTCCTCGAGCCCGGCGATCATCCGCAGCGTGGTCGACTTGCCGCAGCCCGACGGGCCGACGAACACGACGAACTCCCCGTCCTTGATGTCGAGGTCGAACCCCTCGACGGCGCAGACCTTGTTGTCGTAGACCTTGCGGACGGATTTGAGGGTGACGGTGGCCATGGGTGGGGACGGCACGAGGGACTCGGATCTGGGCATCAGGAAGGCAGGATTCTGGACCTCGCGGCGAGTCGGAAGGCTGAACCGTAGTGCCCAGGGCCTGGTGCCCGGTGCCTCCGACGTTATCCCTTCACCGCCCCGATCTGGATCCCCTTCACGAGATACTTGTTCAACACCAGGAAAATCAGCACCGGCGGGATCATCGCCATCAGGCTCGCCGCCATGATCAGCGGCGTCTCGCGCCCGTACGTCGAATCAAACGTGAGCAGCCCGATCGGCAGCGTCCGCAGGTTGTCGCTCTTGATCAGGATGAGCGGCCAGAAGAACGAGTTGTAGTTGCCCAGGAAGCAGAAGATCGACAGCACGATCAGCCCCGGCCTCGCCAAGGGCAGGACCACCCGGGTGAAGATCCCCCAGTGCGTCGCCCCGTCGATGCTCGCCGCCTCGTCGAGGCTGCTGGGGATCGTCAGCATGAACTGCCGCAGCAGGAACGTGCCGTACGCGCTGAACGCCCCGGGGATGATGAGCCCCGTGTAGTCGTTGAACATGCCGAGCTTCAGCACCACCGCGAAGTTCGGCACCATCAGCACCACCCCGGGGATCATCAGCGTGCCGAGGTACAGCATGAACACCCGCTCCCGCCCCGGCCACGAGATCCGGCTGAACGCGTACGCCGCCATCGAGCACGTCACCACCTGCAGGATCGTCACCCACCCGGCCACGAACACGCTGTTGAAGAAGTACTTCGCGAACGCCACCTTCTCGAACACCAGCGGGTAGTTCTCCGGCTTCACCACCGGCGGCCACCCCGTCTGCGCCAGCAGGTCCACGTCCGCGACGGTCGACAGCGACATCAAGACCTGCCACACGAACGGCAGCACGAACGACACCCCCAGCAGCACCAGGCCGATGAACACGACGCCCTTGCCGATCCACGGCCTTCTCACCGCGGAGGCGCGGGGTTTGCGGAGCGGGGGAGTTGTGTCCGGCGATTCGGTCAAGGGTTCGAGTATCGGGGTTCGGGGTTCGACGGATCAATCTGTCTCTCGGCTTGGTCCGCTGTTCGGCTGCACCGCTGCTTTGCTGTTCTCTCTCTCTCTCTCTCTCTCTCTTTCTCTCTTCTGCCTTCCTCCGCGATCTCCGCGTTCTCCGCGGTGGACCCTTACTCATTCGTCAGCCGAGACCCGTACCGGAAGTTCACCACCGTCATCGCGAAGATCATCGCGAACATCACCCACGCGATCGCCGAGGCCAATCCCAGTTGGAACTGGTCGGTGAACGCCACGTTGTACAGGTAGTACGTCAGCACCGTCGTCTCGGCCTTGCCGCCGGTCATCACCATCGCCTGCTCGAAGCCCCCTTGCAGCCCGCCGATGGTCGACATGATCACGATGAAGAACGTCGTCGGCGCCAGTTGCGGCCAGGTCACGTGCTTGAACCGCTGCCACCCCGTCGCGCCGTCGATGCTCGCCGCCTCGTTCAGTTCCGGCGGCACGTTGCTCAGCCCCGCCAGGTACAGCAGCATGTTGCCGCCGCCCACCCCGCACCACGTCCCCATGATGATCAGCGCCGTCTTGGCCCACGCCGGGTCGATCAGCCAGTCCGGCGGCGAGAACCCGCCCTCCGTCGCCGCCCGCTCCGGCAGCCCGATGACCACCCGCCCAAGCCCCCAGCCCACCAGCGCCGCCGTCCCCGCCAGCAGCGCCCGCCCCAGCAACGCACCGACGCCGATATCCCGGTGCCGCAGCTTGTCGATCCCCTCGGCCACCATCCACACCGCCCACGCCCCGCTCGCCGCGATCAACCCCCAGCCCGCGATCACGAACACCCACCCCGGCGTCGCCTCGACAATCGCCTCAACCGACCCGAGCACCGGCGCCAGACCCGCGTTGATCAGACCGCCCCGGGGCCGGTACAGCGTCTTCCACAACAGAAACATCGCCACCCCAGCCAGCAAACTCGGCAGGTAGTAGATCGTCCGGAAGAACACCGTCCCCAGCCCAAGCCCCAGCGTCACCACCAACCCCAGCGTCACCGCCGCCAGCACCGCGGCGTTCGAGTGCATCCGGTCCACGTCCCACTGCGTCAGGTCCGTCAACCCCGCGGTGGTCGACATCACCCCGGTGCCCGGAGCGGGCGCCGGCCCCGGCGTCGTCATCATCCACACCCCGCACGCCGTCACGATCGTCAGCGCCACGCCCAGCATCGCGCCGCCGGCCCGCCCTCGCGGCGTCCGGGGGGTCGGGCCCGCGTGGATCATCACCGCCAGCAGCAGGCTCAGCGCAATCCCCACCGGGATGCCCAGCATCAGGAACGCCGTGTTCTCGAAGTAGTTCCAGAAGAACCGCGCCTCATCCCCCACCAGAAGCCGCTCGTAGTTCTGCAGCCCGATCCACCGGATCGGCTGGTCGCTGAACGCGTTGTGCTTCGTCAGCGCCCAATCCGTGAACGACATCCCCAGAGAAAACACCACCGGCCCGGCGGTGAACACCGCGAACCCGATCAGGTTCGGCAGCAGGAACGCCAGCGCGATCAGCAGCCTCTTCTTCGAAGAGCCAACGGTCACGCCGGGCTCCTTTCCGACGGGATCGCCGCCGTGGCGCACCGTTCGCGCGCCGGAGAAAGGCGTCTCACCGCGGCGAGCGCGGAGAACGCGGAGAACGCGGCGTGGTGCGGATAAGAGAGGGGCGAGCCACACGCGGACCGAGTGAAGGGCCGCGTCCGAGCGATCCCGCCGCTCTGACGGCCATCTCTCCGGGCGCGGCGCGCCCCCGCGGTGACCTTCCGCTGAACCTGCTCCCGCAACGGGACCGACGGATCAAACGCCTTCCCCACCCGCCGCTCCCATTCCCGCCTCAGGTCCTCGTCCCGGATCAGGTTCGCCCGGATCTGCGCGTTGATCCCGTCCTCGATCTCCCTCGCCGCTTCTTCGGGCGTGATCGAGTTGTTCGTCAGCCGCTCCAGGATCGGGCCCGCGATCATCCCCAGCCGCGCCCTCCCGATGAACGGCGACAGCTCCCAAGGCCCCGCGTACTTCTCCATCGCCTCCACGAACACCGTCGAATCAAACGCTTCCAGCCCCGGCAGCGGCTCGGGCGGACCCTTGATCCCGCCCCCCAGCGCCGCCAGGCAGTACCGCGGCACCCCGCAGATGCTGTCGAACGTGAAGTTGATCTGGTTGTTGTACTCCGCCGACGCCAGAAACCTCAGGAACCGCACCCCCAGTTCCTTGTGCTTCGAGACCCGGTTCACGATCGCCACCCGCGCCGCCGCTTCATAGAACGGCGTCCCGTCGATCGTCGGCACGTGCATCACCCCCACGTCGATCAGCCGCGTGCGGTCCTCCGCCGTCAGGCACGCCGACAGCGCCGCGTGCTGCTCCGTCGAGATCGGCACCAGCACATCCGCCATCCAGCTCTTGAGCCCGCTCTCCAGCAAGCCGCGCTCGCGCCGCGCCGCCTCCGACGAATCCCCCTCCAGCGCCGCCAGCCGCCGCTCCACCGCCGGCTTGATCACCCGGTCCCGGTTCCGCTGCGCCAGCGAGACGTACGACCACCGCCCGTCGCTCACCATCGCCGAGACCTTCGCCGCGAACAGCGCCGACGCCGACGCCGATTCCGCCCCCGCGTTCATGTTCGCCCCGCCGCTGGAAGCCATGCTCGCCGCCTCGGCGGGCGTCGGCATCACCTTGTCGCGGTACATCATGTCCTGGTAGGCCCGGAACCCCGCGATCGTCCTCGGGTTGTTGTACAGGCTCGCGGTCTGGTCCTCGTTGTAGAAGGTGTTCCCGCCCCACAGCGCCAGGTTCCACGCCCCGAGCCCCATGATCCCCACCCGCCGCCCGCTCGGGTCCGCCGCCATCAGTTTCTTCGACGCCGCCAGCAGTTGCTCGATGCTCCACGGCGCCGTCGGCTCGGGGATCCCCGCCTCCCGGAACAGATCGCGGTGATAGAAGACCACCGTGTACCCCACGTTGCACGGGTAGGCGTACTGGCGCGGGGCGTCGCCGCGCCGGCCACCCGCGGGCGGTTGCACCGCGATACTGCTGACCGCCGCGGGCCACACCGTCTCGACCCCGAACCCGTTCTCCCCGGCCTCGTCCGTCACGTCGAGCGCCACCCCCGCGCTGACCATCTGCCCCAGTTCCGCCGGCCCGTACGCCTCGATGATGTCCGGCCCCGCCCCCGCCACGCACTGCACGATCGTCTTGGTGATGTCCCGGTTGGTCGGATCGGGCACGATGTCCACCGGTTCGCCGAACGTCCGCAGGTGCCACACGCGGAACAGCTGGCACTGCACCCTTCGGGCCGGGTTGTCGTCGGTCGACCACACGAGCGCCGGCGCTTTGGAAAGGTCCGTCCCGTTCTTGAGCATGTGCGCCCGGAACGCCGCGAAGGTCGCCTCCAGGGCCCCGCGGTCCATCCGCAGCAGTTCCGCAGGGCCCGGCGTCGGCTTCCCCGCGATCGTGGGGTTCTCCTTGAGAAACGATGCGACCACCGACGCCACCGCCGCGTTGGACCCCTCCGCCGCGACCTGCCAGTACGCCCGGATGAGGTCCTGATCCCGCGCCCGCTCCGGCACCACCACGACGTACGCAAACGCCGTCAGCACGCCCCACGCGCCCGCCAAAGCCAGGATCAGCCATCGCATCGCGGCGCACTGTATCGGGACGCTGCGTGTTCGCCAATCGTCACAACCCTCACAGCCGTCGCGCGGGCCGGTCCGCGCCTCTCCCATGACCCGCCCGGAGCAAAGCGGGGCAACGGGGGGGCCGATAGCCCTGCACCAGTTTCAGGCGGTCAGAACCGCCGAGGATTCACGTCCGTATCCGCCCACGGAGGAGGCACAGTCCCCATGGCCACTTCGCCCGAGACATTCAACCAGGTCAAGAACATCCTCCGGAAGTTGGATCGTTCGATCGACGACATCCGCGCCCGCCGCAGCACGCCCCCCTCCTCCTCTGCGGGCCCCGTCGCCGCCGCCTCCGGCACTCTCCCCGCCGGTCTCAACGTCCCCCCGGGCCGCGCTCGGCCCATGAACCGCGACCCCCGCAACACCTTCTGAACAGCAGGGCGGACGCCCAGCCCCCCGTCCTCTCGCACTTGCCTCGGCCCCGCTGCCCGGTACCATTCTCCCTCGCCTCACCCCTAGGGGATTGGTGTAACGGTAGCACGACTGACTCTGACTCAGTTAGTCTAGGTTCGAATCCTAGATCCCCTGTTCGACACCACCGCACGGCCCCCACGGGCCGTGTTTTTGTTTCCGAACTCGACCGCCAAACTCTCCATCCCCCGCCTACCCACTCCCGACTCTTACCCCCCCGACGCGCCCGCCCGCTCCCCATGAACCGCATCAACCGCATCTTCGCCGACGCGCGAGCCAATCATCGCAAGGCTCTCATGCCCTTCATCTGCGGCGGCAGCCCCACCCTCGACTCCACCCGCGCCATCCTCCCCGCCCTCGAGCGCGCCGGAGCCGCCATCGTCGAAGTCGGCATCCCCTTCTCAGACCCCATCGCCGACGGCCCCGTCATCGCCGCCGCCATGCACGACGCCCTCCAGAAGGGCGCCACCCCCGCCAGGCTCTTCGAAGCCGTCGCCGCCGTGCGACCGGCACTCACCCTCGGCCTCGTCGCCATGGTCAGCATCTCCATCGTCCACCGCATCGGCATCGACCGCTTTGCGAAGGACGCCGCCGCCGCCGGGTTCGACGGCGTGATCCTCCCCGACGTCCCCCTCGAAGAAGCCCGACGCTGCCTCGACCCCCTGAAAAGCGCCGGACTCACCTGCTCGCTCCTCATCGCGCCCACCACCCCGCCCGATCGCGCCGCGCAGATCGCCGCGCTCTGTACCGGGTTCGTGTATCTGCTCGCCCGCCTCGGCATCACCGGCGCCGCCGCCGGGCCGGGGCAACCGCCGGCGGGCCTCGACGCCTCCGCCATCGCCGCCCGCGTCGCCGCCCTCCGCCAGGTCACGGACCTCCCCATCGCCTGCGGCTTCGGCATCGCCACCGCGGACCACGTCCGCGCGGTGGTCTCACCCGCGCACGGCAACGCCGACGCCGCCATCGTCGGCTCGGCCCTGGTGGACCGACTCCGCGCCGCCCAAGACCCCGCCGCCGAAGCGGAAAAGATGGTCCGCGACCTCGCAAAAGGCCTGGAATGAACCGCGCTCCCTCGCACGGAAACCTGGCCCTCGCTTGCGGACCGGTCAGGGGGCGCGGCGACCGGCCTCGTCGATCGCTCAACGTCCCGTGAGCGTGGCTCTAGCCGCCCACTCGCCGCCGCTGGGGCGGGGGGGGTGGGGGGGGGGGGGGGGGGGGTGGGGGTGCGCCGGAGAAAACGGGAAGATCCGTTACTCCTTCGTCTTGTGGACCACCACCTTCGGGGTGTGCTTGAGTTTCTTCGTGACACTGGCCGCGTCGTTGGTTGCGACGGTCCCGCCGCGGATTGACTTTGCCGGGTGCTGCATCGCGGCCCGTTCGAGGGCCTGCCGCGCTTCCGCTTCGCTGAGGTTCGCCCCGAAGATCCGCAGGTCGCTGGCCTCCGGCGCCGTGCCGGCCTGGTCCGCCGGACCCGTGGTGAGCCCCAGCGCCGCCAACTCGCCGCCGTCCATCGGCTGCTTCCCGATCGCCTGCAGCAGGCTCGCCACCGCCCCGCCCGCCTCGCCTTGCCCGACGGACAGCCCCGCCTTGCCCCCGCCCACGGCGTCCATGATCTGCGGCGCTCGGTACAGCGCCACGCACACGCTCGCCAGCCCCAGACCCATCCCGATGAGTTGCTTCCCTTTCATGGCCCTCAAGCATCCGATGCACGGCACCCCGCGGCGACTTCCCCGCTCCGTCCGCTCGTGAACCGGTACCGTCTGTGCCGTCTGGACCGGTCGCGCCGGCTTCTTGCCTCAACGCGGTGGCCCTCCGCCCCCTCCCCGCGAGCCGCTTCTCAGCCCCCGGGCCGGTCCGCCGCCAGGATCACATGCAGGTCCCAAGGCTGAAACGCCGCCAGATCCAACGTCTCGCCCTTCACCAGCCGCGCTCCTTCGCGCCGCACCACCCGCACGATCGGACGGTCGATCATCTCGGCGTGCGCGCCCACGACCTCCGCCACGTCGCCCGTGGACAGCCTCACGAAACTCCCTACCGGGAACAGCCCCGTCGCCTCGACCAGCGCGCGTACGAACCTCCGGTCAAGAACCCGCTCGGCCCCCAGCGTGATGAGGTCCTCCAGCGTGTCGTAGGGCCGTTTGGCCGGCTTGTACGGCCGCGCCGCCACGCTCGCCGCGAACGCGTCCGCCACCGACACCACCCGCGCCAGGTCGCAGATCTGCTTCGACTTCAGCCCCCGCGGGTACCCCGATCCGTTCTCCCGCTCGTGGTGCTGGTACGCCGCCAGCGTCACCGCGTCCGGCAATCCCTCCACCGTGTCGAGCAGGATGACGCTGAACGTCGGGTGCCGGCGCACCCGGTTGGCGTCGATCTCGTCCAGCGCCCGCGTGCTGTTCCGCAGCGCCCGCGGGATCAGCCCCATCCCGATGTCGCTCAGCATCCCCGCCAGCGCCGCGTTCCGCACCGCCTCGTCGCCCCACCCCAGACGCTCGCCCATCGCCACGCACAGGGCCGAAACCGTGTACGCGTGCCCCGCCAGGAACTCCCCGCCTTCCGACGCCTCGCCCGCGCTCAGCGCCACGCGGCCGAACCACGCCGGGCCCCCGCGGCACACCTCGATCAGCTCCGATGTCAGCGTCTCGAACTCCGCCACGTGCGTCGGCACCCCCGCCAGCACCCGCGCCAGCGCCCGCCGCAGCGCCGCGACCCGCACCCTGCGCCACCCCGCCAGTTCATCCGCCGGGATCACTTCTTCGTCCCCCGCGCCGGTGGCGCCGCGCCCGGGGTCCTTCGAGATGGTGAGCGGCACGCGCGACCACCGTTGCTCCCGGTCCGCCGCCACGTCGTCCGCCAGTTTCATCCGCTGCGAACGCAGCCGGGCCGCCCCCCGCCGGTCCATCCCCACAAACGCCCCCAACTCCAGCGCGTCCAGGTGATGCGGCTCCACCGCCTCGCCCGATTCCACCGCCAGCACGCCCCCCAGGGTGACCAGGTCCGCCTCGGCCCGGCCCCCGACCTTGGGCAGCAGCGCCGCCGGCGCCGACCGCACAATCCCCGCCCGCCGCAGGTCGTCGATCGACTCCGCCAGGTACAACTCGTGCCTGTCGAACTGCGCCAGCGTGCGGCACATCGACTCCGTCAACGTCACCTCCGCCGACAGCAGCTTGACCCCCTGACGGGTGAACAACGCCGCCGGGAGGCGGGTGGACGCTCGCAGACTGCCGGGGTCGATGGGCTCCATCGCTCGCACACCTATCGGGCGTTGCCCCGGCTCGATTGACCTCATCCCCGCACCACCCCCTGAGTCTGGCGTGTCCCGCCTTCCGCACCGACAGACACCAGAGTTTCTCGGACGTGCCTACACTCCGCGATTCCCCGCCGCGGGGTCGGCGTTGATCCGACCCTTGCCCGCCCGACGCCCCGATCCCCTGAGCGCGGGGGCAGGGCCGCACAGCGCCCCGGCGCGGGACACGAGCAACCGCTTCAAGGAGCACCCCATGAACCGCTGTCTGACCATCACCGCCGCCGCCCTCGCCCTGGCCATGACCGGATGCGAGGAGAAGAAAGACGCCGCCTCCCTGGTCGACAAGGCGACCAGCGGCGTCAAGGACGCCGCCGCCTCCGCCGCCGACGCCGCCAAAGACGCCGCCAACAAGGCCGGCGACGCCGTCGCCGACGCCGCCGAGAAAGCCAAGGAAGGCATGGCCGGCCAGCTCGACGAACTCATCAAGGGCGGGCAGGGCGCCCTCACCGACAAACTCAACAGCATGCTCGGCGAGTGGAAGCCCACCGTCGACAAGATCAAGGGCGCGGTCGCTTCCGCCGCCCCCGACGTTAAGCCCCAGATCGAGTCCGCCATCAAGGGCATCGAGGAGCAGTGGAAGAACGTCGAGGGCATGATCACCAAGATCAAGAGTGCCTCCGCCGCCGACCTCAAGTCCGTCGCGGGCGAGGCCTTCGGCGGCGCCGAGCAACTCGGCACCATGATCAAGGACGCCGCCGCCAAGTTCCTCAAGTAATCCCCGCCATCATCCAGAGCACCCCAACGAAGCGGGCCATCGCCCGCTTCGTTTTTCTTTGATGCTCCGGGCGTCCGGCCCGCCGCCGCAAGCAGCCGCCGCTGAATCCAACGCGCCGGTTCTCCCCTCCGACGCCTACCCTCGGCCCATGCCCCCACACGCGCGTCCCACCATCCTCGCCGGCGTCCCCACGTCGAACATGACCGTCTACCACCGCCTCCGCTTCAAGGCCGGTGACCCCGCCGCCATCATCACACTCCCCGACGCCACGTCCACCCTCATCATCCGCGACATCGAGATGGACCGCGCCCGCGCGAAGGTCCGCGCCGACCGCGTCACCTGCCCTCGGGACTGGGCCCCGCTGTCCGACAACTCGCCTCTCTCCGGCGACCGGCCCACCGCCACCGCCCAGGCCGCCGCCGAGTGCGTCGTCCGCGCCGGGCTGACCGAGATCTGGACCGACCGCTCCCTCCCCATGATCTTCGCCCACCACCTCGCGGCGCGGGGCGTCAAGGTCACCTACGACCCCGCCCTGGGAACCCTCGAACGCCGACGCAAGGACCCGCAGGAAGTCGAGTGGCTCCGCGACGCGCAGCGCGCCACCGAGGGCGCCATCGAGATGGCCTGCCGCCTCATCGCCGCCGCGACCCCGCGAAAGGACGGCGTCCTCATGCAAGGCGGCGCCGAACTCACCAGCGAGCGCGTCATGAGCGAAATCGACATCCACCTTCTCAAACGCGGCTACGTCGACTCCGATTCCATCGTCGCCGCGGGCCCCGTCGGCGGCGACTGCCACGAGCGCGGCCGCGGCCCCATCCGCACCGAGCAGCCCGTCATCGTCGACGTCTTCCCGCGATCCAAGGAGACCCTCTACGTCGGCGACTGCACCCGCATGGTCGTCCACGGTCCGCCCGGCAACATCCCGGACCCGGTGGTCCGGATGCACGCGGCCGTCAAGGAAGCCAAGCACGCCGCCATCGCCGCCATGCACGCCGGAACCACCGGCGATGCCGTCCACAGGGTCGTCATCGCCGTCATGTCCAGGCACGGCTACCCCATGGGCCTGCCCAAGCCGGGCGATCCGCCCACACGCGTCGCCATGGTCCACGGCACCGGCCACGGACTCGGCCTCGAACTCAAAGAGCCGCCTCTGCTCGACCTCGACGGCCCCGAACTCCTCGAAGGCGACGCCATCACCGTCGAGCCAGGCCTCTACGCCCCCGCCCTCGGCGGCGTCCGCCTCGAAGACATGGTCATCGTGCGCCGATCGGGCGTCGAGAACCTCAACACCCTCCACGAAGGCCTCACTTGGAGTTGAGTTCCGTCCCCGCCCCTCGTTCCTCCATTCAGATCCCCCGAGCGTGAGAGAAGGGCCGAGCACCGTTCGGTGCCCGGTGTTCGTCGGAATCCCGCACTCACGGCCCGGGCCCCGCCTGGCCGAGCGGCGCTCAATAGGTCACATGCAGACATTCCTCGTCACGGGTCACCCGGATGCCCGGACGCACCGAGGCGAAGCGCCGAACCGCAGGCTCGGCGGGCGTTTTCATCCGCGGCCACACCGCCCGCAACAGGCGAGTGAGGACGTTCGTGGGCGCGGGAGTCGAGTTCAGTTTTCGGTCAGCGGCGGTCATGGCGGCATCCTTCCGGAAGCAGAGAAACAGGTGAGCAACGGAGCGCCGACCCTCGAGGCCGACCCGCTCACCAGCACACACGGAGATGTCACGCGACCGCGAAGTTCATGCGATACGCACGCCGCGCCGGGATACCAACTGCCGCAAACCCCGGCCCAGATCAGCCAAGCAGCGCCGCGACGCCCGGAACCGCTAGGGGCACACGCTGCCGAAGCGCCCGAGGAAGAAGGTGAGATCGGGGGTGTTGACGACGCCGTCACCGTTGAAGTCGGCGCGTTCTGCGAGGGAGCCGGGGGTCGCGGGCTGGCCGTAGCGTCCGAGGAAGAACGTCAGGTCGGGGGTGCTGACGGTGCCGTCGTTGTTGAAGTCGGCCCCGCCGCAGGGTGGCGGGATGCGGACGACGTTGGCGGGGTTGGCGATGGTGCCGCCGAGATTGGAGAGGGTGCGGTAGTAGACGCGGCAGCTCGGCGCGGCGAGGACCGCGCCGGGCTCGATGATGAGTGTGTCGCAGTACACGGCCTCGCAGGTGGTTTGGCCGTTGAGGGCGTTGTCGTGGGTGTCGGCGGTGGCGACAGCGGCACCGGCGCCGACGCGCAGCGTGCCGATGGGGAACGAGCCGGCGAGGGTCCGGTCAAGGCCGGCGGCGACGTTGCCGCGGTCGAGGCTCATCGCTTCGAGCGTGGCGTTCGCGGTGGCTTCGGGCCTGGCCATGACGAGCTCGGCCTGACGCATGTCGTAGAGCAGGTTTGAGTTGATGGCGGCGTCATAGTTCCCCGCCACCGTCAACCGCCACACGGCGTCCGGCAGCGACAGCGAAGCACCGACGCCGGCGGTGTAGTCCCCGCGGATGAACAGCCCGTCGCCCTGCGCCGTGCGAAGGTCCGTCTCCCCGCGCGACAGCATCTCATAGAACTCGACGGTGTCCGGGTCGGCGTCCGGCGGCGGCAGCGGGGGGTTGGACAGGACGCCGTTGATGGTACCGTTGTTCGTGAGGCTGCCGATGAGCGTCGCGGTCCCCAACTGCACGGTGATGATGCCGCCGGTAATGTTGGTGAGGTTGCCCACAAAGAGCGTGTCGCCGACGGTGTAGATGCGGCCGGAGTTGGTGGTGTTGGCGTAGACGCTGCCGCTGCCGGTGAAACGACCGACCGGTGCGACGGAAAGCGAAGCTGCCGAGACGGTGGACGCGGTCCAGTTCGTGACGGCGTTCACGCTGACCGTGGTCCCGGAGAGCACGCTCGCGCCCTGCAGGGTGGTGGTGCCGGAGAAGGTGAGTGATCCGATGGTGGAGAGTGTGGACGCCGGGAGCGCGTTGACCACGCCGGTGGAACTGATCGAGCCGCTTGTCGAGAAGGTGGCCCCCGAGTACAGCCGGATGGTCCCGGCGCCGCTGATGGAGGCGGGGACGCCCGCGGCGAGGCTGGCGTTGTCGAAGACGTTGATGGCCGAGTTGTTGGTGACGCTGGAGGCGTTGACGAAGGCGGAGGCGTTCGCGGGGACGCGGAGTTCGCCGCCCAGAGTCAGGCCGGGACCGAATGAGTTGGTCGGACGGCCCAGGATCGCGCCGTCGGTGAGGGTGTAGCGGCCGCCGCTGGGCTGCGTGGCGGCGGCGGTGAAGCCGAGGGTGACGGGCTTGCCCGCGAAATCAATGAATGGCTCGGCGGCGAACTGCGACGCCGGCGCGAGGATGGTCTGGCCCGAAGCCGACGCGGTGATGGCCTCGGCGATGGTGGCGTGGGTGGTGTTCGCGGTGACGTTGATGACGGCGGAGGAGAAGGACTCGTACGCTCCGGCGTCGGGCTCGGGCGTTCCGTCGAAGTCCATGTCGAGGTTGCGGGGGAGCAAGTCGAGATCGAGGGGGAGGGTTTCGGACGTGTTGAGGTCGCGGTCGAGGTCGTTCGTGTCGAGCGGGAGCGCGGAGACGGAGCCGAGGTCGATGGCCGGTGAGTTCAGGCGGAGGCGGAAGTCATCGTCGGCGTTGCCGGGGGTGTTGTCGGCGCCGTCAGGGTCGATGAACAGGGGGTTGGTGCCGAGGACGCTCGTGCCCTGCGAGACGCCGCCCTGGACGATGGAAAACTGGAAGGTGCTGCTGCCGGGGATGCCGGTGAAGAACATCTGGGGGTAGGCGGGCGCGGTGTTGCCCCAGAGGATGGAGTTGGAGACCTGCGGGAGGCCGCCGTTGAAGAAGACGGCGCCGCCCGAGTAGCGGGCGCGGTTGTTGACGAGGGTGCAGTGGGTGAAGGAGATGCTGGAGCCGGGGTTGTCGGTAAACACGACGGGGCCGTGGGCGGCCTCGTTGTTGTTGAAGACGCAGTTGACGAAGGTGGTCGTGGCGGCGTTCTCGTGCCACACGGCGCCGCCGGGGCGTCCGGGTCCTTCGGGGAACGTGGGGAATCGGGAGTCCTGCTTCGCGTCCGTCACGCGGCAGTTGACCATGCGGAGGCTGGTGCCGGCGCGGAGCCAGGCGATGCCGACGACGTCGTAGATGATGTTGTCGAAGGTGCAGTCGGTGAGGGTGGCGGTTCCGACCGCGGACGGGTACATCAGGAGGATGCCGCCGCCCAAGAAGCAGCGGCTGAACTGGACGTCGCGCAGGGTGATGTTGCATTCCGCGGTGTCAAAGGGCACAAGCCCCTGGACGAGGCCGCGGAAGCGGAGGCCGTCGACGGTGACCGGGCTGGCGGCGGCGGGCACGGTGATCGACATGCCTTTGTTGTCTGTATAGGCAGGGAGCGTCGGGTCCGCGAGGTAGGGAGGGTCGTTGGAGAGGTCGTCGAAGTCGAAAACGGTGGGGAAGGCGTCGGTGTCGCGTGTGTCGGGGGTGTTGCTGCCGAGACCGGCGTAACCGCCCCGGATCGTGAGGTTTGGTCTGGTGATGATCGCGTAGCACTCTTGGCGGTAGACGCCGCCGGCGACACGGATCTCGGTGACGAGCGCGGGGAAGGTGTTGGCGAGGACGATGGCGTTCTTGAGAAGCGAGAGCGCGGTGCCCCAGGAAGAGCCGCTGGACTGGCTGCCCAAGGTGTCCGCGGTGGAGTCGGCGTCAACGTAGATGATGGGCCCCGGGACGTCGCCGGTTCCGCGGAACTCGAAGGCGCCGATGTCGAGCGGCGGCGTGCCCGCGGCCGGGCCGTCCGGGCTCGGGCCGTGCTGCGCGAAGCGGCTGAAACCGGAGGACGTCTGATAGAAGACGGCGGCGTCCGGCCAGGCCTCGGTGGTGTTGCCGTCGTTGTCGAGGTCCATGATGTCGTTGGGGAGCGCGGCGCGATTGGCGGCGTCGACGCCAGGGCCATAGCCGTAGGTCGCGTTGATGGTGAGGTCGTCGTCGGGCGTGCCTCCGGTGTTGTCGAAACCGTTCTTGTCGAGGAAGTAGAGGAACGCCTGAACATTGCCCGTGCCGGTCTCGCCGCTGTTGAGGCAGTAGGTCACCTGCGCGTTGCCTTGGATCTCGTCTTCCGGGTAGTACTCGGTGTCCGCAAAGAGGCAGTTGGTGATGCTGGGGCCGGGCAGGTTGGCGTATGAACCGATGGCGTACGCGTAGCCGCTCGAGAGTCCGGGCGTGCTGTGGTAGGCGAAGGAGCAGTTGACGATGGCGGTCACGCCGCCGGTCGAACCAACACCGATGGCGCCGCCCCCGAAGCCCGCGGTGGCGTTGGCGGTGTTGCCGGTGAAGAGGCAGTTGATGATGGACGAGGGGCCGTTGATCCACAGGGCGCCGCCGCCCGTGCCGGACGCGGCGGCGGTAAGCGTGTTGCGGTGGAACCTGCACATGCCCATGCGCGCGCCGCTGCCGCTGGAGAGGCTGACGGCCCCGCCGTACTGCCCCGCGCGGTTGCGATCGAACAGGCAGTACTTGAAGACCGACGTTGAAGTCCCGTTGTGGTCGACGGCGCCGCCCCAGCTGTTGGCGTGGTTGTCGGTGAAGTTGACGCGGTCGCAGGTGACCGCGGCCCCAGCGCCGATGAACAGGCCGCCGCCGGTGACGGCGACCCCGTTGGCGTTCCCTCCCGAGATGGTCAGGTTCTCGAATCGGACGGTGACGATGCCGGAAACGGTGACCACACGGACGGAGTTCTCGGCGTTGTTGGCGAAGTTGGCACCGTCGTTGCCGTTCAGGTCGCCGCTGAGGATCGAGGGGACTCCGCACTGGCTGTCGGGAGCGCTGGCGCCGAAGCCGCAGTAGCCGCCCTTGAGCGTCACGGACTTGCCGATCGCGAAGGCGACGGTGCGCAGACCGCCCGGCCCGGCGGGGGTGTAGGTCCCGCCGGCAACCCGGATCTCATCGCCGGACGCTGCGGCGGCGGAGAGGGCGGCCTGGAGTGTGTTGAACGGGCTGGCCCACGACGTGCCCGTCCCGCCGCCGGGGGCGGAGTCATCCACGTACCAAGTCGCCCCCAGCGCCCCGCGCCCGCCGCTCAGCAGCGCCGCTGCAACGACCGCCATCCGCCGCCCAAATCCACCAATGCTCAGTCTCATGATCTCCCTCTCAGCGGGGTTCCGGCCGATGCCCGTTCAGTCTAACCGCACACCGCCGCGGATCGGAGCGAAAATCCAGCGTCCGAGAAACTCCCGACGCGCGGGACGCATCAGGGAACGGCCGCGACTCCGCCCCGTCCCGCACCCTTGGCTCACGGGCAGGTCGAACCAAACCGCGGCAAAATCCGCACCAGGTCCGCCGTGTCCACCATCCCGTCCCCGTTCAGATCGCCGGTGAGCGCCGTCGCGCCCGGCACGCTCCCGTAGCGACCCAAAAAGAAGATCAGGTCCACCGTCGTCACCGCGCAGTCGCCGTTCAAGTCCCCCAGCAGAAACTCCGGGATCAGCGCCGCGTCGTCCGCGTCGATGCACCCGTCATAATCAAGGTCGAACACGCTGAAACTGTGCCCGAACGCGCACACCCCCACGCTCCCCGCCCGGTTCGGGTCGCAGTCGAACCCCGTCCCGTCCGTGCGGAACACGTGCGACACCAGCGCCGCCCGGTCGTGCATCGTCGCCGACCCGCTCCCGTTGAAGTCCGCGAAGTGCTCGTCGAACCCCACGTCGGTCCACACCAGGTACCCGTCGGGCTGCGCCTCGGAGTACGCCGTCGCCAGCGCTGCGCGGAACACCCACTTGCCCGGGTACAGCGCGCCCTCCGCCATCGCGTCCATCGCCCAGCCGGAGACCAGCGCCCACGTCTCCGGGAACTCCGCCGGGAAAAACGGCGACAGCGCCCCCTCGCACACGTCCACCATCGCCTCCTGGATGCTCGTGTCGTCTCCCACGTCGAGGTTGATCGGCTGCGCGGGGCAGGAGCCGCACCGCAGCTTCGCCGCCCCGCTCTGCGTCACCGCGTACACCAGCGACACCGTCGTCGTGTCGCAGGACTCCGAGTGCGAGAACCGCAGAAAAACCACCGGGTCATACGCCCCCGGCTGCGACCCGTTCTTCGCCGCGCTCGCCGCCACGAACCCCCCCGCCCTCTGGAAGAACCGCCCCTCCACGATCCACGTTTCGCCCGGCTCGAACACCCCGTCGCAGTCGCCGTCGTCCTCGTCCTCGATCGACGGCTCGAAGCACCCGCAGAACGACACCACATACTCCGCCCCGCTCCGCTCGAACTGCGGCGACGTCGTGAACGACGAGTCCAGCTGCGCCCCGCTCACCACCGTCCGCCCCAGCAGCGTCCCCCCCGGCAACTCCCCGAACCGCCCCGTCACCGCCAGATACCGCTGCCGCGCCGCCTCCCCCAACTCGCCACCCGTGTCCTTGTTCCCGTCCAGGTCCACCTCGATGAACCCGTACAGCGGGCTGTTCCCGAACCGGTACGGGTCGTACACCCCGCCCACCCCCAACGGCCCAGGCGGGTTCAACAGCCCCGCGAACTTCATGTCGATCCGCACGATCGGCGGCGCCGCCAACCCGTTGAAACTCCCGTTGAAGTTCTTCTTCGGCGTCGGGTTCCCCGTCGGATACGGCGTCCACCCGCCCCAGCGAACCTCCAGCACGTCCGGGAAGTTCCCCGGCCGACCCCCGACCACCGGCGGGTTCACCGCGCCGTCCCCGCCCACGTCCACCCGTCGCAGCCTCGCGTCCCCCGAAGCATCCGACACAACGTGCAACGCCGGCGTCGCCGAAGACCCCGCGCGAACCGTCCCCGCCGCCAACCCGCAGCACACCAACGCCACAGCGCCGGCGGGAGAACACATCCGGGTTGTCCGAAGCGGGTTCACGTCGACGCTTCCTCCACCGCCGATGACAGGTTGAGCCTGTCGATACGGTACCGGAGGGCCCCCCGGTTCAAGCCAATCAACTTCGCCGCCAAAGAAACATTCCCGTGCGCCTGGCGGAGCGCTTGCTTGATCAACATTGTCTCCATCTCGTCCACCGTCGGCAGACGCCCTCCCAAAAGTGGAACCCCGTTCACCGACTCGGTCGAGTGCAGGTGGGGCTCCCGCGCCGGGTCCAGAGACGCCATCGGCACCATCGAAGGTGCCGTCAGCCCCAGGTCCTCGGCGGTCACGTCGGGCGGCTCGCACAGAATCGTGGCACGCTTCACCGCGTTGATCAGCTCCCGCACGTTCCCGGGCCACGAGTTCCCCGCGATCGCCGCCTCGGCCCCCGCGTCAAACCGCAGCGACCCCTTCCCCTGCTGCTTGGCCATCCGCTCCAGGATCGACCGCGCGATCAGCACCGCGTCCTGCCCGCGCTCCCTCAGCGGCGGGATCCGCACCGTCAACGCGTTCAACCGGAACAGCAGGTCCGACCGGAACCGCCCTTCCTTTGCCCGCTGCTCCAGGTCCAGGTTCGTCGCCGCCACCACCCGCGCGCGCGCCGAACGCTCCTTCTCACCGCCGATCCGCCGGAACACCCCGCGCTCCACCACCAGCAGCAGCTTGGCCTGCATGTCCAGCGGCAGTTCCCCGATCTCATCCAGGAAGATCGTCCCGCCCTCCGCCAGTTCGAACAGGCCGATCCGCGCCGCCTTCGCGTCGGTGAAC
>CAZDYM010000010.1:0-21797 GCA_964509325.1 uncultured Phycisphaeraceae bacterium | reverse complement strand
GGGCGAGTCGGGCAACATCTCGGCCCCGTCAGAAAGAGAGGAAGATGGACTTGAACCCTTGGGACCGATTCGCCTTGATCGTCCGCCCCCCCGTCTTGGTTGACGATCTGCGAAACGGAGAGTCCCGATGAACCACACGCCCGATGACATTCTCGCGACGATGAAGGCCCTTGAACGACGGTCCGTCCCCGAGCTGAAGCAGCGCGACGCCGAGGTCTTCGGCGAGCCGACGCGGACGAACCACAAGCAGTACCTGTGGGAGGCGAACCGGCCTTCGTGCTGAGCATCCTCCACCACTCCACCGTTGCCAGTTGGTCGAGGTTCTCCGGTGCCCGACCCCACCCATGAACGGTGAACTGCCCTCGCCAGAACCATGCCGCGGCGATCCCCCGGCGGGTTCAGAAGTTCCACTGCAACCCGACTGTCCCGATCACCTCCGTGCCGTCACCGCCGTTGAAGACCTTCGTGTGGTCGCCCAGGAACAACACCAAGACGCCCGCGTTCAGGGTCCACGTTCCGAATCGACCCGGCTCGCCGAAGGGGATCGACGCCTTGGCCCCAACCTGCGCGAAGCCGAAAGTCTCGTCGCTGCCGCCGGCGTCTTGGTAGTAATCCGACAGGCTGAGGCCGACCGAAGCGGGGAACGTAAGCGTGATGGGCGTCTCGTCCACGTCGAACGAGAAGCCGGGTGCGATGCCGAGCTCCAGGTACACACCGTTGCTCAGATCGGGCCCGTCCGAGCCGTTAGACCCGGTCTCGATGGCGAGCGTCGCGTACGGCTTCAGAGCCCATGCCTTCATCCACTCCGAGTCATCGAACGCGAGCGTGAAGCCGAGTTCCTGAACCTGCTGGAACACGTCGCTGGGGCTCGTAAGGAATGTGTACGACGTCGTGAGCGTGAGTGTGCCGTGCGTGAGCGTGAAGCCGCCGAACAGGTCGGACTCGTACCAGTGCTCGATGAGCCCGCCGCTCTGCGTACCGGCGTTGGGGCCGAAGCTGTTCCAGGTCCCGATGAATCCGTCGAACTTCAACTCGGCATCGTCCACGAGGCGCGTCGTGATTCGAGCGGCGGGCTGGACAATCAGTCCCTTATCCTGCTGGCGGATACCTCGGTAGAAGTACGCGTTGGTGAAGTCGAGGTTGAGCTGGACGCTGATGATGGAGCCGTCCGCTTCGGCGGGCGAAGCAGTGCGATCCGGATCTGAAGATGGGGCGTTTGGCGCCGAGGTCGCTGCCGCTGGCATTGTGGCCGTCGCCGTCAGGTCTGGTGGACCTTCAACCGATCGGGTGGTTGGCGGGCCTTGAGAGTCTGCCGCGGCTGGTGGGGCGAGCGTCTGGGCGGCCGCGACCGCCGCGGCCATGCCGAGGGCCGCCGGCGTCCTGCCTCCATCGACTTGGCTCTGGCGCTCGGGGCAAACCCGCGTCGTGGACCCGGCTCGCCAGCGTGCCCGCCGGGCGCGTTCGTCCGCCCGACCTTCGCACCCGTCGCGGATGAACATCCACGCGAGGGATCCCTGAGCCGCGACGCCCGCACTGAGCAGAAGGACCGCGATGCACCAAGCCGCTGGATCGCTCATGACGCCATCTCCAAGCCATGTGCCCGGGTGCAAACGCGAAGCACGACCGCACCCGGGCATCACGACAGAAGTGTGGAGCAATCCGCGACGGTGTCGCTCAAGGGCCCGTCAAGGGACCGCTTCGTTGCATCAATGCCGCATCAACGCGCGGCCGCGTCTCGACGCCCCAGCGAGCAGCGCGGGCTGTCTTTATGCCTGCTTGATGCGAACGGCCACCGCGTTTATGCGGGGCTTAGCGACAAGCGTCCGGGGTCCGGCGATGCTCACCAGGTGAACGCAACGCCCCACCGGTCCAATCCCCGCCGAAAGGCTCCTCCATGAACGACCTCATCACGATCGCGATCTTTGTCGGCTGCCTGCTCGCCACGTTCGGTTTGGTCCGGGTGTGCGAGTGGCTGCAGCCCATCAGTCCAATGCAGCGCGGCGAACAGTCGGGCGCGCGCGAGCCGGCTGCCCGTCACGGGGTGGAAGGGTCCGGACGGGGGAACGGCCAATGACACCACAAACGCTCATCTACACGCTCGCCGCGATCGTCGCGGCGGCACTGCTCGTCTATCTCGTGATCGCGCTTCTCAAGCCGGAGTGGTTCCAGTGACTACCTTCGCATCTGCCTCGGTGCCCACACCAATCCTCGAGGCCATCACCGGCTCGGCGGGGGGGGTGCTTCAACTGCTGATCTACCTCGCGGCGCTGCTCGCGCTGGTCAAGCCGCTGGGCTGGTTCATGGCCCGCGTGCTGGAAGGGAAGGCAGGTGAAGCGCCGCTCGGGCTTGGTCGCGCGTTGGGCTGGCTGGAACGTGGCATCTACGCCCTTTGCGGCGTTCGCACGGATGCCGAGCGTCGGCCCACCGAGACGGGCTGGAAACCGTACGCAGCCGGCATCCTCACCTTCAACGCCCTTGGCGCCCTCGCCGTGTACGGGCTGCAGCGAGCGCAGCACCTGCTGCCCGCCAATCCCGCCGGGCTGGGCCCGGTCGAGGCCAGGTCCGCGTTCAACACGGCGATCTCCTTCGCCACCAACACCAACTGGCAGGGCTACGGCGGCGAGACGACGATGTCGTACCTCACGCAGATGCTCGGGCTGGGCGTGCAGAACTTCCTGAGCGCCGCGACGGGAATCGCCGTGCTGGCGGCGCTGATCCGCGGGCTCTCGCGCAAGAGCGCGAACACGATCGGAAACTGCTGGGCGGACCTGACGCGCGTGACGCTCTACATCCTGCTGCCGCTGAGCACCGTTCTGGCTGTCGCGCTTGTGAGCCAGGGCGTGGTGCAGACGTTCCGCGGGCCGCTAGAGGTCGCGCTCACGGTGCCGCTGCCCCCCGCCACCCCCGACAACACGGCGGTCACAACGCAGACTATCCCGCTTGGCCCCGCTGCGTCGCAGATCGCCATCAAGCAGCTCGGCACCAACGGCGGCGGGTTCTTCAACGTCAACTCCGCGCACCCGTTGGAGAACCCGACAGCGCTCTCGAACTTCCTGCAACTGCTGGCGATCCTGCTGATCCCCGCTGCGCTCTGCTGGACGTTCGGTGAGATGGTCCGCGACCGGCGTCAGGGCTGTTCTGTGCTCGCGGCGATGCTGGTGATCTTCGTGCCGCTGCTGGCCGCCACGTACGCCTTCGAGGCCCGCGGCAACCCGGTCCTCGCGTCGCTCGGTGTCGAGACCACCGCCGGCCTGGGCGAGCGTACCGGCGTAGGGGGCAACATGGAGGGCAAGGAGGCCCGCTTCGGCATCGCCAACTCCGCCCTCTGGGCCACCGCAACGACCGCCGCGAGCAACGGCAGCGTCAACTCCATGCACGACTCGTTCACGCCGCTGGGCGGGCTCATCCCCATGTGGCTCATGCAGCTCGGCGAGGTGGTCTTCGGCGGTGTGGGCTCGGGCCTCTACGGGATGCTCATGTTTGTCATCGTCGCCGTCTTCGTGGCGGGGCTGATGGTGGGCCGCGCGCCGGAGTACCTCGGCAAGAAGATCGAGCCCTTCGAGATGAAGATGGCGATGGTCTGTGTGCTGGTGCCGTGCGCGATCGTGCTCGTCGGATCTGCCGTCGCCGTGCTTGTTCCCGAGGGGAACACCACCAGCAACCCCGGCCCGCACGGCTTCAGCCAGATCCTCTACGCGTTCAGCAGCGCGGGCAACAACAACGGCTCGGCCTTCGCGGGGCTCTCGGCCAACACGCCGTTCTACAACATCGCGCTGGGCCTGGCGCTGTGGTTCAGCCGGTTCTGGATCATCGTGCCGGTGCTCGCCGTCGCGGGGTCGCTCGCGGCCAAGCGCGTCAGCCCGACGACCAGCGGCACACTGCCCACGCACACGCCGGTGTTCGTCCTCATGCTTGTCGCGGTCGTCGTCATCGTCGGCGCGCTCACCTTCGTGCCCGCGCTCGCCCTGGGGCCGGTGGCGGAGCATCTCCAACTCGTCGGCAAGTAGACGCGATACCCACCTGGAATCAGCCATGTCCAGCTCGATCACTCACGCCTCCCCATCGATCTTCAACCCGGCGATCCTGCGGCCCGCCTTGGTTTCAGCATTGGCCAAACTCGATCCGAGGGTGCAGGTCCGCAACCCCGTCATGTTCGTCGTCTGGGTGGTCAGCGTGCTGACGACGCTGCTGGCGGTCGCTGGGTTCATGGGCAAGGGTGAAGACTCGGGCGGTGCGGGCGGGTACTCGCCCACGCTCGTGCTGGTGATCGCCCTGTCGCTGTGGTTCACGGTGCTGTTTGCGAACCTCGCCGAGGCGATGGCCGAGGGGCGCGGCAAGGCCCAGGCGGCCAGCCTGCGCAGAAGCAAGCGGGACGTACAGGCGAAGAAGGTGGAAGGACCGCGGATTGAGGGCCGGGGACCGAGTGGGTGCAGGACGGCGTTCGTGTCCGGGGCGACGCTCCGCAAGGGGGACATCGTGCTCGTGGAGGCCGGTGACACCATCCCCGGCGATGGCGAGGTGATCGAGGGCGTGGCGACGGTCAACGAGTCCGCCGTGACCGGCGAATCCGCCCCCGTCATCCGCGAGGCGGGCGGCGACCGCTCCAGCGTCGTCGGCGGGACGCAGGTGCTGAGCGACTGGCTCATCGTGCGGATCGCGGCGGACCCCGGCTCGTCATTCCTCGACCGCATGATCGCGATGGTCGAGGGAGCCAAGCGGCACAAGACGCCCAACGAGATCGCGCTCGACATCCTGCTCGCCGCACTGACCATTACCTTCCTGCTCGCGTGCGCCACGCTGCTGCCGTACTCGCTCTATGCGGTGATGCAGACCAAGGCGACCGACGCGGCGAGCACGGCCCAGCCGATCACGGTGACCGTTCTCGTCGCGCTCCTGGTCTGCCTGATTCCCACGACTATCGGCGGCCTGCTCTCCGCCATCCGCATCGCGGGCATGGACCGCCTGGTGCAAGCCAACGTCATCGCCACCAGCGGCCGGGCCGTCGAGGCCGCGGGCGATGTGGACGTGCTGCTGCTGGACAAGACCGGCACGATCACCTTCGGCAACCGCATGGCGTCGGCGTTCTATCCCGTCGACGGGGTCACCCCCGAGCAGCTCGCCGACGCCGCCCAGCTCTCCTCGCTCGCCGACGAGACGCCCGAGGGCCGCAGCATCGTCGTCCTCGCCAAGCAAAGGTACAACATCCGCGAGCGCGACATGCACGCGCTCGGCTTTGACGGGAAGCCAGCGACCTTCGTCCCCTTCACCGCGAACACCCGCATGAGCGGCGTCGATCTGCCGGTGTCGACGCAGTATCCGCACGGCCGCCAGATCCGCAAGGGCTCGGCAGACGCGATCGACGCGTACGTCTCCCGCATGGGCGGCACGCCGAGCGTGCAGGCCCGCGAGATCGTGAACGAGGTCTCCAAGCGCGGCAGCACGCCGCTGGTCGTCGCCGACGGCAAGGGCAAGACGCTCGGCGTCATCGAGCTCAAGGACATCGTCAAGGGCGGCATCGCCGAGCGCTTCGCCGAACTCCGTCGCATGGGCATCAAGACCGTCATGATCACCGGCGACAACCCGGTGACGGCGGCCGCGATCGCGGCGGAGGCGGGTGTCGACGACTTCCTCGCCCAGGCCACGCCCGAAGCAAAAATGAAACTCATCCGCGAGTATCAGCAGGGTGGGCGACTCGTCGCCATGACCGGCGACGGCACCAACGACGCCCCCGCGCTCGCACAGGCCGACGTCGCCGTCGCCATGAACAGCGGCACCCAGGCCGCCAAGGAAGCGGGGAACATGGTCGACCTCGACAGCAACCCCACCAAGCTCATCGAGATCGTCCGCATCGGCAAACAACTGCTGATGACCCGCGGCTCGCTCACCACCTTCAGCATCGCCAACGACGTCGCCAAGTACTTCGCCATCATCCCCGCCGCGTTCATGGGCACCTACCCCGCCCTCGGCGCCCTCAACATCATGCGGCTCAACCCCGACACCGCGATCCTCTCCAGCGTCATCTTCAACGCCCTCATCATCGTCCTGCTCATCCCCCTGGCCCTCCGCGGCGTGAAGCACCGCCCGGTCGAGGCCAGCCGCCTGCTCGGGCACAACCTGCTCGTCTACGGCGCGGGCGGGCTCGTCGTCCCGTTCGTCGGCATCAAGCTCATCGACGTGCTCGTCAACCTGCTGCCCGTCTGGAACTGAACCATGCCTACTCAGCCGTCCGTCCTCCGCCCAGCCCTCGTGCTCTTCGTGCTCTTGTCGATCATGACGGGCATCCTCTACCCGTTTGCCATCACCGGGATCGCGCAACTCGCCTTCGCCGACAAGGCCAACGGCTCGATCATCACCGACGCCGCTGCCGAGGGAAACGGCAAGCCCATCGGCTCATCCCTCATCGGCCAGGAGTTCGGCACGTCCGACTCGATCGCCGCCCCCGCGCTGGCGAAGTGGTTCTGGGGCCGCCCGAGCGCCACCGGCCCCGTGCCCTACACCGCGCTCAATCTCGACAAAGGCACCGGCTCCAGCGGCAGCAACCTCGCCCCGACCAACCCCGCGCTGCTCGATAGCATCAAGGCCCGCCTCGCCGCCCTGGACGCGGCGGACGCGAGCGTGGGCATCGTGCGCGTCGCCCCCGGCTCAGTTTCCCGCGCGACCGCTGTCCCCGTCGACCTCGTCACCGCCTCCGCCAGCGGCCTCGACCCGCACATCTCCCCCGCCGCGGCGGACTACCAAGTCGCTCGCGTCGCCAAGGCCCGCGGCCTGACCGAAGACGCCGTCCGCCACCTCGTCCGCCAGCACACCCAAGGCCGCGCTCTCGGCGTGCTCGGCGAGCCCGTGGTCAACGTGCTCGCCCTCAATCAGGCCCTCCGCGGCAGTTCGCGGTGATGGTCGACGACTCAGTACGATGACGCACAGGATGGCTCCCAAGGAGACAATCCCGAGCCCACACGCGACCGACGAGGTCTTGGACCGCTTCAAGCGTGAGCAGCGGGCGGCGGCCGACGGGTCACCGGGCGCGGGGTCGGCTCAGCCCCGCGGGCGGCTGAAGATCTTCTTCGGCATGTCGCCGGGCGTCGGCAAGACCTACGCCATGCTCGCCGCGGCGCAGCGGATGGCGAGCCAGGGCGTGGACGTCGCCGTCGCCGTGGTCGAGACGCACGGCCGGGCCGAGACCGAGCGGATGCTGCTCGGGCTGGACATCATCCCGCGTGTGGAGATCGAGTACCAGGGAGCCACGCTGCACGAGTTCGACGTGGATTCGGCGATCCGTCGTCATCCCGACATCCTGCTCGTCGACGAACTCGCGCACAGCAACGCACCGGGCACGCCCTCGGGCTTGATGGGGGGGGACGCGCGAAGCGCTGGCAGGATGTCGAGGCGTGCCTCGACGCGGGCGTGAACGTGTACACGACCCTCAACGTGCAGCACCTGGAATCGATCAACGACGTCGTCGCGCAGATCACGGGCGTGAGGGTCACCGAGACCGTGCCCGACCGCGTCTTCGACGAGGCCGACGAGATCGAACTGGTGGACCTGCCGCCCGACGCGCTGCACGAACGGCTCAAGGCCGGCAAGGTCTATCTCGGCGAGAACGCCGCACGCGCGGTGGACCCGAGCGATGGGTTCTTCCGCAAGGGCAACCTGATCGCCCTGCGTGAGCTCGCGCTGCGGCGCTCGGCGGCGTGGGTGGATTCGGACCTCCGGCGGTACAAGCAGGACCGGGGCATCCGCGCCGTCTGGCCCGCGGGCGAGCGGATCGTGGTCGCCGTCAGCCCGAGCCCCATGTCGGGCAAACTGGTGCGGGCCGCCAAGCGCATGGCGGCGGGCCTGCATGCGGAGTTGATCGCGGTGTACGTCGAAACACCCCGCACCGCGAACCTGTCGCCTGCGAGCCGAGCGCGGCTCGACGCGAACCTGCGGCTGGTTGAATCCCTTGGAGGCACAACCCACACCGTGGCGGGCGGGAACGCCGCCCGGGAGTTGATCGCCTTCGCCCGCTCGCGCAACGTCGGCCGGATCGTCGTCGGCAAAGCCGACCACCACCGGCCTCGCTGGAAGGATCTTCTGTTCGGGTCGGGGGGGTTCATCGACAGCCTGATCCGCGAGAGCGGGGACATCGATATCTACGTGGTGCGGGGCGATGAGTCGGCCCCCGCAGAGGCCTCGGCGCGACGAACCGCCTCAGTGCCCGGTTCAACCGCCCCGAAGCCGCCCGCCCGGATCGCCGGCGAGCTCGCGGCTTCGGCCGCTGTGGTCTCCGCGTGCTCGTTCGTGGCGCTCGCGTTCTTCCGGCCGCCTGATCTCTCTGAAGAAGCGCTCATTCTTCTCGCGGGCGTGGTCGTCAGCGCCCTGTGGTTCGGCCGTATCGCGGCCATCGTCGCCAGCCTGCTGGCCGTGCTGGCCTTCAACTACTTCTTCACCGAGCCCCGCTTCACGCTGATGATCAACGACACCGGCCACCTGGTCACGTTCTCTGTCATGCTCGCCGTGGGCGTTGTCGTCGGCACGCTCGCGGCCCGTGCACGGGAGCAGCGGCTCAGCGCCTGGTCCCGCGAGCGGGCGACCGCCGCCCAGCACGCGCTCTCACGCGAGCTCGCCGCCGCACGCGATGCACGGAGCGTGGCCGCGATCGTTGCACGCCACGCGCACGACCTCCTCCATGCCGATGCAGTCGTGTGCACTCCCACGCCGGCGGGGGGGGCCGGTGCTTCATCCAGGCCCAAGGGACTCGACGTGGCCGCCGCCGCGGGTCTGGGCGGCCCGGACTGGTACTCCGGCGAGGGTGAGGATGCGGCGCGCGAGCGCGGGGTGGCTCAGTGGACCTTCGACCACGGGAGCCCCGCCGGGCGCGGCACAGCAACGCTCCCCTCGGCCCAGGGCCGTTACCAGCCCCTGGTTGGGAGCCAGGGCTGGGTTGGAGTGCTCGGAGTGCGAGCCCCGGTGAGAGGCGGCGTCGATCCCTTCGACGCCGCCCAACTCGCCACGCTCGATTCGATCGCGTCGCAGGCCGCGTCGGCGCTGGAGCGCGTCACGCTCGCCGAGTCCGAGCAGTCCGCCCGCATCAACGCCGAGCGTGAACGACTCCGCAGCGCGCTGCTCAGTTCGGTGTCCCACGACCTCCGCACGCCGCTCGCCAGCATCACCGGGGCCGCGAGCACGCTCCAGCAGGCGGATGCCGCCGAGCGTTCCGAACCATCCGAAGGCCCCGTCATCGACGGCCCGACGCGCGCAGCCCTCCTCCGAACGATCGTTGACGAGTCGTCCCGCCTCAGCGACATCATCGCCAACCTCGTCTTCGCCACGCGGCTGGAGTCCGGCGCCGTTGACCTGCGGCGGGAGTGGACGACGGTTGAAGAGATCGTGGGGGCTGGGCTCGCTCGCCACCGCGATGCCCTGGCCTCGCGCCCCTTCCGCGTCCATGTTCACGCCGACCTGCCCATGATCCGCGTCGATAACGCGATGCTCCCGCAGGTCGTCCACAATCTCGTCGAGAACGCGCTCCGCTACACCGCGCCGGGCACCCCGCTCGGGGTCTCCGCGTGGACCAGCGAGACGAATGTCGTCGTCAAGGTCTGGGACGAGGGTGCCGGGCTTGCCGATGACGAGTCATCCAAGGTGTTCAAACGCTTTTACCGAGGCCGCGCCAGCAGGACGGTCGGCCCGAGTGCCGGCGCGGCGGCATCGACGGGCATGGGCCTCGGCCTCACGATCTGCGAGGGGATCATCCGCGTCCACGGCGGACGAATCTGGGCCGAGCCCAACACCCCGAAGGGTGTCGCCTTCCTCTTCTCGTTGCCGGTCGACCACCCGCAGCCCGTGCTTCCAGCCAAAGAGGACGCTGCAGCGGATCGCGGCGCGACCACCATGCCGACGACGATCAACAGCGGGCAGATCGGGAGCATCGCGCCATGAACGACTCAACGCCAAGCCCCGCGCGTGCGCGGCCGCTTCAGGGCGGGGGAGCGCCGCCGGCGCACATGCCCCTCGTGCTCATCATCGAGGACGAGGAGCCGATCCGTCGCTTCCTCCGCGCCACGCTCGAAGCCAACCACTACCGCGTGAAGGAGGCCGGCGCCGCCCGCGACGGCACGCTGCTGGCGATGACCACCTACCCGGACGTCATCCTGCTGGACCTTGGACTTCCCGACGGCGACGGCCTGAACGTCACCCGCGCGATCCGCGAGGAGTCTCGCACGCCGATCGTCATCCTCTCCGCACGAGGGCAGGAGAGCGACAAGGTCGCGGCGCTCGATGCCGGAGCCGACGACTACCTCACCAAGCCCTTCGGCGTCGGCGAACTGCTCGCCCGCTTGCGGGTCGCTCTGCGCCACGCGAACGCGGCTGTCGGCCGAGGTGCCTCAGGGAGCGCTGAGCTGCCGCCGTACGAATGCACCGCCGACGGCCGGACCCTCCGCGTGGACCTCGCCGCCCGGCTCGTCTTCGTGACCGATCAGGCGACGAACCGCGAAAGCCCCGGGCGTCGCGAGGTCCGCCTGACACCCATGGAGTTCAAGCTCCTGGCGTTCCTGGTCAAGCACGCGGGCAAGGTGCTCACCCACCAGATGATCCTCAAGGAGGTCTGGGGCCCGAAGCACGCCAGCGACGTGCAGTACCTCCGGGTCTACGCGGGAGAGCTCCGCAAGAAACTGGAGGTCGATCCCGCGCAGCCGCGGTTCATCGTCACGGAGCCCGGGGTCGGCTACCGCCTGGCGGAAGGGACGCTGGGCTCGGAAGGGGCGGCCCTCGGAAAGTGACAGGCTGTTCGAGAGGCGAGGGAGAGAGCCGCCGATCGCACGGCGAACGCTGCGTCTCCCGGTCCTTCCCCGCGGGAAGCGCCTCGCCGAGAGCCGAGTGGCCCACCACGGCGACGCGCCGCGCGACCAATCGAGCCGGCGCGGATCATGGAGCAGCCGGCGTCGCGTCGTTCCTTCCTCCGTCTCGCTCACCCCAGCGTCACGCCGAATCGGCTCGCCAGCGTCGTCGCCCCGCGCGACGCGTACTCCTCCGCGAGGGTGTTCACGAACTCCACCACCCCCACGGCGCCGGCGTCCTTCTGGAGTCCGCGCACGCGGACCGAGACCTGCCGCTGCTCCGCGTCGCGCGGGCCCACCACCGCGAGGTACGGCACCTTGTCGTCCGCCGCGGCCTTCACCTTGCCCTGGATGCGGTCGTTGCCGGTGTCCACGGCGGCGCGCAGACCGCGGGCCTTCAGCATGTTCACCACTTCGTAGGCGTAGTCGTTGGTCTTCTCGCTGATGGGCAGCACGCGGACCTGCTCGGGGCTCAGCCACAGCGGGAAGTTGCCGGCGAAGTGCTCGATGAGCACGCCGCAGAAACGCTCCATGCTGCCGAAGGGGGCTCGGTGGATGACGACGGGGCGGTGCGGGGTGTTGTCGGGTCCGATGTAAGAAAGATCGAAGCGCAGGGCCATGTTGTAATCGATCTGCACGGTGCCCAGCTGCCACTCGCGGCCGATGACGTCCTTGACGACAAAGTCGATCTTGGCGCCGTAGAACGCGGCCTCGCCCGGTTCCTGGGAGAACGGAACCCCCAGCGATTTCGCGGCGGCGATGCACGCGGCCTCGGCCTTGTCCCAACTCTCCTTGGTGCCGATGTACTTGGCGCTGTCGGGGTCGCGCAGGCCGACGCGGACGCGGTACTCCTTCATCCCCAGCGTGGCGAAGATGGTCTTGACGAGGCTGAGGCAGCCCTGAACTTCGTCGTCCACCTGGTCCTCGGTGCAGAACAAGTGTGCGTCGTCCTGCGTGAAGCCGCGGACGCGGGTCAGGCCGTTGAGCTCGCCCGACTGCTCCCAGCGGTACACGGTGCCGAACTCCGCGAGGCGCACGGGCATGTCGCGGTACGAGTGCGCGCGGCTGGCGAAGATGCGGGCGTGGTGCGGGCAGTTCATGGGCTTGAGCATGAACCCTTCGATGAGCTTGTCGTCGGGCATCACGCGGTCGGCGGCGATGGCGGTCGACTTGGTGCGCTCGTTGATCCCCGCCGCCAGGCGCGCGGCCACGCCCTCGACGCGGTTGACCATCTCGGCGCAGGTGCAGCCGGACCTGCTGAGTTCTTCGAGCGCGGTGCGCTCGATGATCGGCGCGAACTGCGAGTCCTTGTAGTACGGGAAGTGGCCGGAGGTCTTGTAGAGGTCCAGCCCGCCGATGTGCGGCGTGAAGACCTCGGTGTACCCCTGCTTGCGCAGCTCGGCCCCGATGAACTGCTGCAGCTCGCGCCGGATCACCGAGCCGTTGGGCGTCCACAGGATCAGCCCCTGCCCGACCATCTCGTCGATGACGAACAGGTGCTGCTGCTTGCCGATGACGCGGTGGTCGCGCTTCTTGGCTTCGTCGAGTTGATTGAGGTAGGCGTCGAGTTCGGCCTGAGAGGCGAACGCCGTGCCGTAGACGCGGGTGAGGCGGTCGGAGTTCTCGTCGCCGTGCCAGTAGGCGCTGGCGAGCGACATGACGCGGGCGGCGCCGATGCGCCCGGTGGAGGGCACGTGGGGGCCGCGGCAGAGGTCTTCCCAGTCCTTGCCGGGTTCGCCGGTGGCGTAGAAGGAGAGTCGAGAACCGCCGGAGTGGCCAAGCGGCGAAGCGGGGGCGGCCTCGGGTGCGCTCTTCGATCCGCGGTACACGCTGCTCGGCAGACCTAACGCACGTTCAGCGTTGTCGGTCTTGTACTTGTTGCCCTCGCCCTTGAGCTTCGGCAGACCCTCCGCCGCGCTCACCTCATACTTCGTGAACTTCCGATCCTCCTTGATGATCTCCGCCATCCGCGCGTTGATCTTCTCGAAGTGGTCGCTGGAGAACTTGATCTCCGGCGGCACGTACATGTCGTAGAAGAACCCCGTGTCCGTCGGCGGGCCGTACGCCAGCAGCACGCCCTTGCCCAGCACGTCCTGGATCGCCTCGGCCATCACGTGGGCCGCCGAGTGACGCATCAGGAAGAGCGCGTCCTTGTTCACGCTCCCGTCGCGGTTCTTGGGCGTGACGATCGACACTTTCGCGTCCTTCTCGATCACGAACGAGAGGTCGCGCAGTTCGCCGTCGACGACCACGCCCAGCGCGTCCTTGGCCAGCCGCTGCCCGATGGACGCGGCGATATCGAGCCCGCTCACGGGGCCGGGGTACTCACGGACGGAACCATCGGGGAGGGTGATCTTGGGCATGGCGTGGGTGGTGGGGGGGCGGGGGGGCGGGGGCCGGGGGTGGGGGTCGGGGGGGCGGGGGGAGTGAGGGTGTAGGGGGTGGGGTGGAGGGTTTGGGAAAGCGAAAAACGAAAAGTGAAAAGCGAGAATCAGGGCGGGGAGGTCGGTACTCGGCGCGGCGATTCTCCGCGAAAACGAACAAGCCCGGCGACGGTGCCGGGCTTGGTGGTTCATGCTGCTTCCGCCGTTCGCCCGGCGGGGGGCGGCGGAGTGTCAGGGGGTCGTCGTGGTCGTGGTCACGGGCTTCATGGCAGGTCGGAAAGTCTATCGCCGCCAGCGGGCCGGGGCAATCGGCGTCCGAACACCTCCCGGCATCGGGTTGCACCCCACACAAACGCCACGAGAGCACGCTTGAACCAACGGGGCGCTCGCTGCGGCTGGTTCAGAAAACCGGTGCGGATGAAACCACATCGGAACGGTTGAACCCACATCGGAACAAAGGAATCCGCCGCGTCGTTCGTGCGGCGCGCTGTGTGTCCGTCGCTCGCGATGGCCTCGATCGTTGGCGCGGCGATGCCCGCGGCGGTGTCCGCTGGGCCGCCGACCTGTTCGCCTTGGCGACCACCCCGTTCGCCCCTGCCGCCGTGGGCGTGTCAACCTCTTAGGTCGCGGGGTCGCGCCGAGGAGCCCGGGCGGTCTGAACGCCGAAGGGGCCGTGAACGCCGCCGATCCGACGCGGTTCGTGGGGTGATTCGGTGCTCCGCGCCCGTGAGGCGGCACGGTCGTGCCACGCCGGGCGCTCTTTCGCGCCGCCGGGTGGAGTGCAGGTTGAGGGATGTGCCGGTTGGAGGACGCCGCTCGCGGCCCGCGCGGTTCGGGTCGGCGTCTTCAGAGCTTCTTGGCCTTGTTGTCGTCTTCGAAGTCGAAGTTGAAATCAAAGATGCTCGAGTCATCCGGCGAGAGCTTGCCCTTGAGGGAAGGCGGAGCCGCCTTGGTGACGGTGCGGTCGGGGTCGTCGGTCTCGTGGGAGTCGCCGCCCCCGAGACCGCCGAGGGCAGGGGTGCCCGCGGGGGGTGTTTCGGCGAGCATGTCGGCGCTGGGTTTCTTCGGGGCGGGTGTGTCGGGAGCGGGCGGACGGAGGTTGGCGGGGTGGCCGTCGACCTGGACGCCGAGCATGAAGGGGCCGATGGCGACGAAGTCGCCGGCCTGGAGGGTGCCGGCGTCGATTTTCTGCTGGTTTCGGAAGGTGCCGTTGGAGGACTTGAGGTCCCGGACGCTGATGGAGGAAGGATCGATGGTGATCTCGCAGTGCTGGCGGGAGACCTGCGGGTGGGGGATGCGGAGGGTGGCGGTCTCGTGCCGGCCGACGACGTAGCGCCCGGGCTTGAGGGGGATCGAGCGCGACTTGCCGTTGGGAGCGAAAACCAGCAGCGTGACGTTCATGCGCGGGGCTCGTGCACGGCGGGGTTCGGAACGGGTGGTTGCGGGTCCGAACGGGGGGAAAAGCGGGGCCGACGATGGCCCGCGAACCCGGACTACCGTTGGTCCGCGTGCCACAAGAGCCTACCCAGATCACGGTGTCGGGGCAACGGGCTGTTTCCGGCGCGGAAACTCCGGTCGAGACGTGGGCCTTGGGGGCGGGGCGGGCGCCGTTGGAATGGCTTCGGGACGCCGCGGGGGGCGGGCGGGAGGGGGTGGGGTCGCTGTACGTGCACGTGCCGTTCTGCTTTCATAAGTGTCACTACTGCGACTTTTACTCGTTCGTGGACAAGGCGGATCAGCAGGGGGTGTTTGCGGAGGCGCTGCTTGTGGAGTTGCGGGCGTGGGCGTGGGCGGTTGGGGGCCTCCGGACGCTGTTCGTGGGTGGGGGGACGCCGAGTCTGCTTCGGGTGGACGTGTGGCGGGTGGTGCTGGACGAACTGGACGGGCTCTTCGGCGTGCGGGCGCGGTCTCGGGGCGGGGAGCTGGAGTTCACCGTCGAGTGCAACCCGGAGACGGTGACCGAGGAGTTGATGGGGGTGCTCGCCGAGGGCGGCGTGAACCGCGTCAGCATCGGGGCGCAGTCGTTCAACCCGGCGCACCTGAAGACGCTGGAGCGCTGGCACGACCCGGCGAACGTGGCGCGGGCGGTGAGGCTGGCGGCGTCGGCGGGGATCGGGCGGCGCTCCATCGACCTCATCTTCGGCGTGCCCGGCCAGAGCCTCGAGGACTGGCGCGGCGATCTCGAGCGTGCCCTGGCCATCGGCGACGACGAGTCGGCGGGCCTTGAGCACCTCTCGTGCTACAACCTGACGTACGAGCCCAACACCGCGATGACGAGGCGGCTTCAGCGGGGCGAGTTCGTCCCCGCCTCGGAGGCGGAGGAGATCGAGATGTTCCGGCTCACCCGCGAGATGCTCGGCGGGCGCGGGTTCGAGGCGTACGAGGTGTCGAACTTCGCGCGCGGCGAAGCGGCCCGGTGCCGGCACAACCTGGTGTACTGGAAGCAGGGGCAGTGGCTGGCCGTCGGGCCCAGCGCCTCGGCGCATGTGGCGGGGTGGCGATGGAAGAACACCCCGAATCTCGGGGCGTGGATGGCCTCGGTCCACGCCGGCGGCGGTGCGTCGGCGGCGGTGGACCTCGAGCCGCCCGACCGCAAGCGGGCCCTCCGAGAGCGGATCATGCTGGGGCTGCGGCTAAGCGAGGGGCTGGACCACGCGGGCGTGCTGCGGGAGGCTGCGGCGATCGGAGGGGGGGTGGAAGAGGCCCTGGGGCGCGCGGCGGAGCGGGTCGTTTCCAAGGGGTTGATGCGCGAGTTGGGCGGGGTGTGGCGCCTGACCGAGGCGGGGGTGCTGGTGGGGGATTCGGTGTCGGCGGAACTCATGGCGTCGGTTCGGTGAGAGCGCGTGGGCGGGGCGCGGGGCCTTCACCTTTCCCCCCCGGCGGTCCGGTTCCGGCGCGCCGAGGTGGTCACTGTGTTTGGGCAAAAGCGGTGATAAAGACCGGCGGAGCCGTGGTTTGGACGTGTCCTCCGAGGTTGGCGCGGGGCAGAGCGGGGATGACCGATCTGGGCGCGCGGGGTGGGTGGGTGCGCGGTGGGCTTGGCGCGCGGCTCCGGGAACAAAGGTGGAGGCGATGAAAGCGGCGCCGCGCGGGCGGCGCCAGAGCGGGCGATGCGCTCCGTTTCGTTTCGACCGTGCCGCGAGTGCCGCCGCGAGGGGCGGCGCCGCCCTTCAAGCGGTCCGGGGGCCGGTGCCGATTGGGCGTTGCCACCTCGGCGGGGCTTATTTGTTCATCTGGGGGTAGATCATGTAGCGGTCGTGGACGGCGAGGGTGAGGTCGGGGAGGCCGTCGCCGGTGAGGTCGGTGATGATGGCGGCGGAGGGCTCGAACTCGCGGTTGTCGCCGCCGCGGAAGAGGCGGGACTCGAAGACTTCCCACTCCGTGGCGAAGTGGAGTTTGCGGGAGGCGGAGAAGGTGAAGAGTTCGCACATCTGCTCGCCGGCGTCGAGGACGACCATGTCGAGGAAGCCGTCGTTGTTGAGGTCTCCGGCTTCGATCTCGTGCTCCTGTCGGGTATCGCGGTCGATGCGGTGGGCGGCGAACTGGGTGAGGGAGTGCCTCTGGCCGGCGAGTCGGACGATGGCGAAGGCGTCGTCGCCGACGACCATGACGCCGGGCTGGTCGTCGCCGGTGAAGGAGCCGGCGTGGACGGCGCCGACGTCGAACCCGGTGAGGCGGAGTTTGTCGGTGACGGTCCAGGCACCGTCGGTGGACTTGTTCATGAGGATGATGCGTTTGCCGGCCTTGTCGGCGGCGACGATGGTCGGTCCCCCGGAGCCGGATTTTGAGGCCAGGACGCTGAGGCCGGTGAGTTGGCTGGTGGCCTCGGGCATGGTGACCTGGTCGATGACCTTCCAGCCATCGGACGCGTCGAGGGCGCAGAAGCGGACGAAGTTCTTGTCGGCGATGAGGAGCTCGGGGAAGGAGTCGTTGTTGACGTCGAGCAGGGCGGTGTTGTCGGGCCCGGCGGCCTGGACGAGGCCGAAGTTCGGCATGTTCTTGTCGTTGAGGACCTCGGCCTTTGAGGCGTCGGCGCCGACGTTTTTGACCATGACCATGGGCTCGCCGGGGGTGAAGAGGAGGACGTCGGTTGTGCCGTCGTGGTCGAAGTCGCCTCCCATCATGGACTGGGGCGGGCGGGAGACGCCTTCGAGTTTGACGACGGTGGGCTCGGCGGGGCCGCTTGGGGAGGGCGGACGGTGGAGTTCGAGGGCGTGGTCGCGTTTGTCCTTGACGACGACGGCGAGGGCGGGCCGCCCGCCGACGGTGAGGTAGTTCATGGCGACGGGGGCGGCGCCGGGGGTTTTGATGGCGAGGGGAACGGGGAAGGAGAGGCGGTTGGACGGCGTGTCGTAGGAGGCGACGCCGACGGTCTTTTCCTCTTCGCTGAGGATGAAGGCTTCGAGGGCGGGGGTGTCGTTCCACTGTCCGAGGGCGACGGTCTTGGGCTCTTTGAAGGCGGAGAAGGGCTTGCCCTCGTCGAGGCCGGTGGCGGACTGGAGGTAGAGGACGACGGAGTTGGCGGATTGGTCGGTGGTGAGCAGGTCGAGTTTGCCGTCGGCGTTGATGTCGGCGGCGACGGTGGAGCGGTTCTTGTTCGAGCCGCCGCGGAAGGCGTAGACGTCGGCGGCGGCGTCGCGTTCGGCGCCGCCGGCCCCCCCGTTCGAGCCGGTGGCGACGGTCTCGGTGGTGAGGTCGTACATGACCTTGCGTTCGCTGGCGCGTTCGATGACGGCGATGGAGGCGGCCTTGCGGTCGGGGAAGCGGAGGGGCTCGGCCTCGACGATTCCGGGCATTTCGAAGCGGGTCTCGGGGCCGAGTTGCTTGCCGCCGGACGTGGACTGGGCGAGGAAGAGCCGGAGTGGGGCGGGGTCGTCTGGGATGGCGCCGAGGATGTCGGTGGCGCCGTCGCCGTTGTAGTCCTCGGTGAGGAAGGCGACGAGTTTGGCGCCCGAGCCGAGGAGGGCGGGCTCGCCGGTGGGCCCGGTGGGGCCGAGGGTGAAAACGTTGATCCTGCCGTTGGCGATGGCGAGGAGTTCCGGGCGGCTGTCGCCCTGGACGTCGGCGAGGTCGATGCCGTCCTGGCCGGCGCCGAGTTCCTGGACGCGGCGCTTGGAGAGGACCTCGAAGTTCAGGGCCTGGGTCTTCTGCCTCAGGACGACGATCTCGCCCGGGATGCCGGCGTAAATGATGTCCTGGCGTCCGTCGGCGTCGACGTCGAAGACTCGGAAGCCGGTGACGCGGTGGGCGACGGAGACCTCGGTCTTGTCGTACCAGCGGGATGGGGGGAGTTCGTTGACCTTGAGTTCGCGCTCCATCTGCTCGTCGGTGCGGGCGGCCGCGCGCTGGCGGTGGATCTCGATGCGGCTCTTGGCGTTGTTGACGACGATGAGGTCGGTCTTGCCGTCGGAATCGATGTCGGCGGCGAGGGCGGGGCCGCAGTTTTCGTCGACGACGATGGTGCGGGGTTCATCGAAGCCGAAGAAGCGCGCGAGGGAGGGGGTCGCGGGGGTGGCCGCGTGGGCGGCGCCGGCCAGGGCGAGCAGCGAGAGGGCCGAGAGCGCGAGGGTGGTGTTCATGGCGTGGAGGGAGGGTGTGCGGGGCGGGAGGTCGAGCGGCATCGGAAGGCCGGAAGGGTGGTTGGGTCCGGGAACTGTGCGAATGGCAGTCTATCCGGGCGGGTGTTCCTGAGGCCGGGTCGGGGAACGGGGGGGGAACGGGCTTGAGCAGTGGATGTTCATTCACCGGGGCGTGATTGAGCGGGGCTGGGACAGCCCAAGAGCGCGGGCGCGGGCCGGAAGCGGGCTGAAGAAATGGTGATATCTCGGGGGTTTCTCGGTGGTTTCCCCCGCGCGGGAGGTGCTTGTGTGGTAGTGTTCCCGAAGTTGTCCCGCGGCACAGGCGGGGTTCGTCATGGGCCGGGCCTCGGCACCCGGAGGGAGAGTTCATGAATCACCGCGTTGGCTGCGTGTTTCCGGTTGTCGCCTTGCTGGGTGTGGCGGGGCCGTGCTGCCTGGGTGGTGAGAACCCGGGAGAGCGGAGGTTCTGGGGCGGGCTGGAGGGCGGGTCGTTTGATGTCGGGCCCTGGCTGCGGTTCAACGGCGAAGGGTACGAACCGGCGGGTGTGCCCGGGGCGCTCGACATCGCGGTGTTTGACGTGGACTTCGTGTACCCGCCGAGCGCGGCGGGGGTGACGAACATCGCGTACGCGCTGACGGTCCCGCGCGAGGTTGAGTTGTTCGGGATGGAGGTGGGCGACATCGTGGCGATCCCGCCGGGGTCGGACCCGGCGCCGATCGATCTCGGCGCGGCGGGGCTGCGGATCGGTTTGGGGCCGGATCGTGGCGGGCAGTTGTTTTCGCCGGGGGTGGTGCGGAGCGCGGGGCCGGTGGTGGTGGGCGGGCCGGCTTCGGCGGCGAACGGGCGGCCGGCGTTGGTGATGTTCACGGGGTCGCGGCTGCACGCGGCTTCTGGGGTGGATCTGATTGCGAACGGGCTGATCGACGGGGCGGGGGTGATCGAGGGTGAGGTGCGCAACGGCGGGCGGCTGGCGGTGTTTGACGAGAGGGCCGCGTCGTTGCTGATCCGAGGGAACTATGGGCAGGAGCGCCCCGGGACGGGGTCGCCGTTCGGCGGCGTGCTGGAGGTGGAGATCGCCGGGCCGAGTGAGAACAACGACGTGATGGTCGTCGAGGGTCATGCGCGACTGGGCGGGACGCTGCTGGTGAACCTGCTGGACGGGTACGAGCCGGCGCCGGGGCAGCTGGATGCGTCGATCATCACGGCGACTTCGCTGGAGGGGCGGTTTGACCTGGTGTTCTTCTCGCCGACGCTCTCGTCGAACCTGCGGCTGCGGGTGAACTACCCTGAGTCGCTGCCGGGGGCGACGGCGGGGAGGGGAGGCGAGCGGGCGTTTCAGAGCGTGCGCGTGACCGCCGAGCCGCTGCCGCCCCAGCCGGAGATCGGGGACGGGGGCGACGGCGCGGCGCCGATCCCGGGTCGGCCCAGCCGAGCGACGGCGGCGGACCTGAACGGGGACGGGTTCGTGGACGTGGCGGCGGTGATCCCGCTGTCGGAGGCGGCTGGAGGGGCGGGGCTCGGCGTGACGCCGGGGCAGTTGCTGGTGATTCTGAATCTCGGGGTGAACCCCGGCGGTGGGTGGCGTGGGTTCGCGGACGCGGTGGTGGTGACTGCTCCGAGCGGATCGGCGTTCAGCCCGGTGGACATCGCCGCGGGCGACGTGGACGGCGACGGTGACCGCGACCTTGTGGTGATCACGCGCGGGTCGCCGGTGATGGCGGGCACGGCGGGGCCGGGTGAGTTGCTGGTGTACCTGAACGACGGGGCGGGCGGGTTCGCGCTGTTCCCGACGGCGTACCCGGCGGGCGATGATCCGCGCGGGGTGGCGCTGGGTGATTTCATCGCGGACCCGGATGGGGAGCTGGAGGCCGCGGTGACGTCGCTGTCGCAACTCGGCACCGGGCAGTTGGTGGTGTTCGGGAACACGATCGACGAGCGGCGCGCGTGGAACGGCTGGGGCACCACGCAGACTTCGCCTTTGCCGACGGATGATCCGGGGACGATCTCGCCGGGCGGGCTGGACAACCCGAAGGACATCGACGACCTGGCGATCGGGTCGGGGCCGGGGTCGACGGGGTCGGGCGGGGGCGGGGGGACGATGCACGTGCTGCTGAACAACGATCTGGCGACGCTGGAGCGCGGCGGGCCGGTGTTCCAGCCGGCGATCGCGGTGGCGGTGGGGGCCGACCCGCGGAACCTGACCGTGCGGGATGTCGATGGCGACGGGGACCAGGACATCGTGACCAGCAACGCGGGCGACGGGACGGTATCGATTGTCCGGAATGATCTGGCATTGACCCAGGGCGAGTCTGGTTCGGGGGCCGGTGGGTCGGGTGGTTTCGTGGTGCAGAGCCTGCCGATCGGGACGAGCCCGTGGACGGTGGGGGCGTTTGACTTTGACTCGGACAGCGACACGGACATCGCGGCGGTGGTCCGCCAGCCGATGGACCGGGGTCACGGGACGCTGATCCAGGTTTTGCGGAACGACACACCGATCGCGCCGGCGCGCGGGGCCGGCGCGGGGGTCGGCGGCGCAGGCGGCCTGGTGTTCTCGCGTGGCGCCACGATCGACTTCGGGACCAACCCGTTGTACCTGATCCCGGGCGACGTGGACAACGACGGGGACGTGGACGTGATCGCGTTTGTGGAACCGGACGGGGCGCCCTCGCGGCTGGCGGTGGCGTTCGTGAACGCGGTGTGCCCGACGGATCTGGACGGGTCCGGCGCGACGGACATGACGGACCTGTGCGGGTTCCTGTGGCTGTACGGCGGCGTGGTGGAGCCGGGCTCGGCGGGCGATTTCAACCTCGACGGGGCGATCGACACGCGCGACCTGATGCGGCTGCTCGGGCGGTTCGGGAGTGTGTGTCAGTAGGCGGGCGGCGCCGAAGGCTTGACGCGGCGCGGGATCGGCGTTGATTCGAGCGGGCCGGTACCATCCGCGGATGAAGCTTTCGAAGATGAACGTGCTGCTGGTGGGCGGGGGCGGGCGTGAGCACGCGCTGGCGTGGCGGTT
>CAZDYM010000009.1:0-21820 GCA_964509325.1 uncultured Phycisphaeraceae bacterium | reverse complement strand
GGTGAAGAAGGCCGGCCTGTTCGGGATGGGTCGTCAGAACGAGATGATCGTGTTCGGCGGCCTGACGTTGCTGGCGTTCATCATGGTGGTGCACGCGCTGATCGTGCAGACGCGGTGGTACATCGCGCTGAGCGTGGTGCTGGTGCCGGTATCGCTCTGGAAGTTCGTGCCGTCGTACAAGCGCTGGCGCGGGAACCGGTCGTTCAAGCGTGCGTGGGCCGAGAGCTTCAGTGCGGGCTCGGACGATGAAGCGCGTCAGGGCTAGTCCTGGGCGATCGCTTCCCAGCGGGGGCCGATCTTCGTCCCGCCAGGATCGGGGTTGAAGCATCGCGCGTGCGCGATCTTGACGATGAACGCCCGGTGTTCGGGCGATTTGGTCACGGGCATGTTCTGCGCCGTGATCGCTTGAAGAAGTCCGTTGTTTGCGGAATCGGCTTCGGCTGATCGGCTGTTTTGACACATTCCTCGCCTTGGCGCGGAACGTTCTTGACAAAGTTGGTGTCTACTTACCGGGCACTCAACGAGGTGGGACTGTGCCCCACCCGAACTCGCTCATGCCGGATGCGTGCCCGCCCCCCTGCGGTTTTCGGCGCGGTCGCTCTCGGCGTTTCTTTCTGGAGAAGAACCATGATCCGTCCCATGCTCGCGCTGTCGGCCGTCCTCGCTGTGGCCGGCACCTGTTCCGCCGCGCTCGTCGTCACCGAGGTGATGGCCCAGACCACGGCCGGCAGCGCCTCGACCATCAACGGCGACTGGTGGGAGCTGACCAACACCAGCGGGTCGGCGATCAACCTCGCCGGCTATCAGTGGGCGGACACCGAGGACCAGCTGGGCGGCCCGACCCCGCAGCCGAACTTCTTCCCCTCGATCACCATCAACGCGGGCGAGTCGATCATCATCCTCGAAGAGGCCGCCGCGAACGAAGCGGCCTGGCGCGCCAACTGGAGCCTCTCCGCGAGCGTTCAGATCCTCGGCACCGACGAGATGCTCCCCTCGCCCGGCGTGACCGACACCTTCTCGGGCCTCAGCAGCAACGGCGACGGCGTGTTCTTCTACAGCCCCGCCGGCGTGCTGCTGTCCTCGTACACCTACGGCGTGAATGTCCGCGGGACGTCGTGGGAAGCGTCGCGTGACGGCACCGACCTGGGCCTGAGCGTGGTCGGTGAGAACGGCGCGATCCGCGCCGCCAACAACGACATCGGCTCGCCCGGCACCTCGGTGCCCGCGCCCGCCATGCTGCCCGTGGTTGCTCTGGGCGCCTTGGCGGCGCGCCGCCGCGGGCGTTGATCACACGACGGGCTTCCGAGCCCTTCTCCGTCCACAAACGCAGAGTTTCATGACTTCTCCTTGACGTCCGGGCGTCGGGCCCTCCCTCGGGCCCGACGCTCTTCGCCGCCGGCTTTCCGTGCGCGAACCGCAACCGGGCCGCGCCGTTCAACCAACAGGACCAATCATGCCCCGCACCGCCACGCTCGCCTCGATCTTCGTCGCCGCCTTCGCCTCCGGGGCGTCGGCGTCGATCACGTCGCTGGACCTCTCGAACTACACCCTCACCGCCTCGTACAACCTCGACCCCGTGCTGGCTTCCGAGGCCTCCGCCGTCACCTTCAACTGGAACACCGGCACCCTGTTCGTCCTGGGTGACGAGGGCGACGCCGTGGTCGAGGTTTCGACGACCGGCGCGGTGATCTCGAGCATGACCCTCACCGGCTTTGATGACACCGAGGGCCTCACCTTCACCGGCGGCGGCAACTTCGTCATCACCGAGGAGCGCCTGCAGGACGCTTACTCGTTCACCTACACGGCGGGCGGGACCGTCTCGCGCGGCTCGCTGGCGAACGCCTCGATCGGCCCCACCGTCGGCAACGTCGGCGTCGAGGGCATCTCCTACGACCCGCGCAACGGGCGCTTCATCACCGTGAAGGAAAAGACGCCGCAGGCCGTGCTGGACAACACCATCGCCTTCGGCTTCCCCGGCAGCGTGTCGAGCACGTCGCTCTTCACGCCCGCGCTGGGCCTGCTCGATCTGTCCGACGTGCAGGTGCTGGCGACGGTGCCCTCGCTGATCGGCACCGCCGACGAGGAGAACCTGCTGATCTACAGCCAGGAGTCTGCCCGCCTGCTCGAAGTCACGCGCACCGGCACGGTGCTGAGTTCGTTCGACCTGACGGGCATCGACAACGCCGAGGGCGTGACGATCGGGTCCGACGGGACCATCTACATCGTGGGTGAGAATCCCACGCTGTACGTGCTGACGCCCACGCCCGGCGCGGCGTCGCTGCTGCTGCTGGCGGGCGTTGCGGCGGCCCGTCGGCGGCGCGTTTGAGGCGCATGGAGTTCCTTGCAGCGGTTGAAGGGGGACCAAATCCCACACACACACCTACCCACGGAGGCGGGCTTGAAAGGGCCCGCCTCCGTTTCTGATCTCGGGCGAGTTCGCTTTGGACCACCCGCATCACTTCGCCAAGTGCCACGATGGGCCGTCCCACGCCCGTCGTGTGGTTGGGCTCGCACCGGGCACGACGGGCCGAGGACGGCCCATCGTGGCACCTTTGACTTCTCAACTTCGCGGCTTTCGCCGCGGGCGCGGCCTTACTCGCGCAGGGCCTGGATGCTGGAGGGGATGAAGTCGAGGAGGTCGGTGGCGAGGAGGCCGCCGGTCGCGTCGGTGGCGGCGGCCCACCTTGCCCCCGCCGAACCGTGGGCCCAGACCGCCGCTTTCGAGAGTTCGGTCAACGAGGCGGCGCTCGGCGTGGTGTGGTGCTGCGCGATGAGTCCGGCGATGAGGCCGGCGAGGATGTCGCCCGAGCCGCCGGTGGCGAGCGCGGGGTTGGGGCGGTCGAGCGTCCAGGCGTCGTGACCGTCGGTGACGATGGTGCGCGCGCCCTTGAGGACGACGGTGACGCCGAGGCGGTGCGCCACGGCGCGGGCGGCGGGCTCGCGGGCCGCTTCGCGCGACGGATCGAAGGGGACGTTCAGAGAATCGGCGAGGCGGGCGAACTCGCCGGGGTGGGGGGTCAGGACGGCGGCGGCGCGGACATCGCGGGCGACGTCGGTGATGCGCGCGAGGGCGTTGAGTGCGTCGGCGTCGGCGACGACGGGCACCTGCGTCTGCCCGAGGGCACGGAGCACCAGTTGTTCGAGCGCATGACCGGCGGCGCCATCCGCCGATCCGAGGGCCGGGCCGATCACGACGGCGTGGACCTGGGTGAGCTGGATGTCGAGCGCCTCGGCGGCGCGATAGGCGAGGATGGAACCGTCCGCGTCGACGGGCATGGGGATGCCGGTGCAGACGGGGGCGATGCTGATGGCGGCGTCGAGCACGGGTGCGGGGGCCATGAGACGGGCCAGGCCGCAGCCCGAGCGGAGGGCGGCGAGCGCGGCGAGGCTGGCCCCGCCGAACATGCGGACGGCGCGCGCGGGGCTGTCGGAGGGGATCAGGGCGCAGCCGCCGATCACGAGCACGGTGCCGAAGGTTCCCTTGTGGCCGTGGGTGGGTCGGGGGGGGAGGGTGAGTGGCTTGGCCGGGAAATCGGCGTTGATCATGAGCGTTCTCAACGGTGCCCAACGGTTGTCGACACGACGAGGCCATGCTTCCGCGCGGAGTGGTGAGCCCGATTCATTCCGATTGCTCTGGTGGCGAAGGTGCTGGAGCCCCTTCCTACGGTCGGGGTTCCGGTCGGACCGCCTCGATCCATCCGCCGCCCAGCACCACTTCATCTTCGTACAGCACCACCGCCTGGCCCGGCGTCACGGCGCTCTGGGGCTCATCGAAGCGAACCTCGAAGCGTCCGCGCCGGCCCGAAGGCGTCGCCGCCGACTCCTCGGCTTCCGGCAGCAGCCGCACGTGCCCGCGCACCGGCGGGGAGTTGTAGCGGTGCTTGATCTCGACCGGAGTCCACGCCACGAACCGGGCGTCATCCACGAGCCAGTTGGCCTCGCCCGCGGTGCAGGCGGTGGAGAGCAGCATCTCCTTGGGGCCGACGGTCACGGCGTTGGTCGCGGGGTCTTTGTGGACGACGTACACGGGGTGCCCGAGGGAAAGCGAGAGGCCGCGGCGCTGGCCGATGGTGAAGCGGTGCTGGCCCTCATGGGCGCCGACCGTCGCGCCGGTGGCGGCGTCGATGATCGCGCCTTTGCCCGCGCGGGCGAGGTCCGGGCGGCGGCGTTCGACCAGTCCGGCGTAGTCGTTGTCGGGCACGAAGCAGATTTCCTGCGAGTCGGGCTTGTCAAAGGTGGGCAGGCTGAACTTCCGGGCCATCTCGCGCACGGCGGGCTTCTCGTACTCGCCGATGGGCAGGAGCGTGTGCGCGAGCTGGGCCCGCGGCACGCCGAAGAGGACATAGGACTGATCTTTCGATCGGTCCAGGCCGCGGAGAAGGCGGTGGGAGGTGGTCGAGTGGCCGTTGGGTCGGGTGGCCACGCGCGGACCCGTGTGGTTCTCGGGCAGTGAGCCACTCGACCCCTGGAGCACTCTCGCATAGTGCCCGCTCGCGACGAACCGCGCGTCGATCTGGCGGGCGTAGTCATGCAACTTCCCGAACTTCAGCCAGTCGTTGCAGCGGACGCAGGGGTTGGGGGTGCGGCCGCTCGCGTACTCGTCGACGAAATAGTCGATGATGCGGCCGAAGTCTCTCTTGAAGTTGACGACGTAGAAGGGGATGCCGAGCTCGGCGGCCACCAGCCGGGCGTCGGCGGCGTCGTTGATCGAGCAGCAGCCCTGGTGCCCGATCCTGAGGGGATTCCCGGTGTTCAAGGGGTGGTCGAGGGCGCAGGCTTCGTCGGCGGGGCGGAGTTCGTCGAGGGCTTCGCCCGGGGAGCCGAGCCGCATGAAGACGCCGACGCACTCGTAGCCGGCGCGGACGAGCAGCGCGGCGGCGACGGAGGAATCGACGCCGCCGGACATGGCGATGAGGACCTTTGGACGGCTGGGCGTCACGCGGGATCGTAGGGATTCCGCGTGGTCGGCGCGGGTCAGGTGCCGCTGACCTCGATGCCCCACATCTTGCGGAGTGAGGAGAGCAGCCGGCTGAGGACGGCGGGCTCGATGCTGCGCCGGGCCAGGACGTGGCGCGCAAGGGTGAGGCCGGCCTCGCCCTCTTCGACGACCACCGTCGTCGCGCCCGCCGCCTTCAGCGCCGCCTGCTGCGTGAGGTAGCGCGCCCGGGCGGTGATCTCGACGCTGGGGCTCAACTCGCGGGCCGCGGCGACGATCGCGGTGCACGCCGAGGGGTCGGGCGTGGTGACGACGAGGTGGACGGCGCGCTGGACGCCGGCCTGGTCGAGGATCTCCTGCGAGGCGGCGTTGCCGTAGAGCGCCTGCCCGCCCGACGAGCGGACCTGCTCGACGGTGTCGAGGTTGGTCTCGATGACGGTGGTGCGCATGCCGGCGTCGCGGAGCAGGGCGTTGACCAGTCGTCCGGTGGGCCCGTAGCCGACGATGACGGCCAGGGGCTTCTCGGCGGCGGCGCCGGAGAGCGGTCGCGGCGCGGCGTTCACGGAAACGGCCCGGCGTTCGGCGCGGCGGTTCAGCGCCTTCCACAGTTTCGGGCGGGCCTTGAGCCGGGCCTCCATGGCGTTGATGCGTGAGAACAGCAGCGGGTTCAGGGCGATCGACAGCATCGCGGTCGCCACGAGAAGTTGGGTCGCGCTCTCGGGCAGCAGGGCGTGCTGGGTGGCGGCCTGGGCGAGGATGAACGAGAACTCGCCGATCTGGGAGAGCCCGACCGCGACGGTGAGCGCGGTGCGGACGGGGTAGCCCAGCACCCACACGACGGCCCACGCCGCCAGCGGCTTGACCACCAGCACGATGAGCACGCAGGCGAGGGTCATGAGCGGCTCGCGGAGCGGGAACGAGGGGTCGAACATCATGCCGACGGAGACGAAGAACAAGACGGCGAACGCGTCGCGCATGGGGAGGGCGTCGCTGGCGGCCTGGTGGCTGGCGGGGGTCTGGGCGACCACCATGCCGGCGAGAAAGGCCCCCAGCGCGACGGAAACGCCGAAGAACACCGAGGCCCCGACCGCGAAGGAGATCGAGAGGACCAGCACGGTGAGGGTGAACAGTTCGCGTGAGCGGAGTTTCGCGACCTTTGCGAGCAGCCACGGGACGATGGACCGGCCGCCGAGAACGGCCAGGGCCACCACGGCGCCGAGTTTGAGCAGCGCGAGGCCGACGGTCCACCAGTGCGGCTGAGCGGCGGGGCCGGGAGTCGGCGGCCCGGCGTTGCCGGACGCGCCGGCCATGGTTCCCAGGATGGGCACGACGACGAGGGCCAGGACGGTGAAGATGTCCTCGACGATGAGCCACCCGACGGCGGCGTGGCCCTCGGGCGAGTTCAGGTTGCCCTTGTCGAGCAGGACGCGGAGCAGCACGACGGTGCTGGCGACGGAGAGCGCCATCCCCAGGACCAGGCCGGAGGTGACGGGCCAGCCGAAGGCGGCGAAGACGGCGGTCGCGACGAGCGTGGCCGAGGCGCTCTGCACGATGGCGCCGGGGATGGCGATGCCGCGGACGCGGAGAAGGTCCCCGAGGTGGAAGTGGAGGCCGACGCCGAACATCAGCAGGATGACGCCGATCTCGGCGAGTTGGGCGGCGGCGTCGACGTCGCCGACGTAGCCCGGGGTGAAGGGGCCGATGATCATCCCACCGGCGAGGTAGCCCACGATGGGCGAGAGGCGCACGGCCCGCGCGAGAAGGCCGCAGAGCCAGGCCGCCCCGAAGCCCGCGGCGATGGTGGTCAGGAGGGGGAGATCGTGCATCGGCAAGACTAGACCCGCGCGAGGTGAAGCGTTCCACCTCGCGGCGGACCTCGGGCGTGCGGGCACGATTACAATCCGCCGCCCGCACCCCTTCAGGAACCGCGCATGGCTCTGTTCTCACGCAAAGCGCCCAAGCCCGTTGCTGTCTCTCCATCCCCGGCGGCGTCGCCTTCCTTCGGCGGGGGGGCGGGGGCGGTTGCGGGGGCGGGCGCGGGCGCGGAGAGGCGCGAGGCGCGCATCGGCGAGATCGGGCGCGAGATGCTGACGCTGGCGCGCTCGAACAAGACGGGGCTGCTCAGCGCCAAGTTCTGGTCGGACAAGCTGATGGACTGGTCGATGAAGGACCAGAACTTCAAGGTGCAGCTGTTCCGGTTCGTCGACTGCTTCCCGGCGCTGCGGTCTTCCGACGCGGTGTACGAGCACCTGACGGACTACCTCTCGCAGCCGGGAGTGACGCTGCCGCCGGGGATGGGGCTGGGGATGTCGGCGGGCGGGCTGGCCAAGGGGCTGATGACGTCGACGATCTCGTCGCAGATCAAGGGGATGGCGTCGAAGTTCATCGCGGGGACGGACGCGGCGAGCGCGCTGCCGCAGTTGAAGGACCTGTGGAACGACGGGATCGCGTTCAGCGTGGACCTGCTGGGGGAGGCGTGCGTGAGCGACGCCGAGGCGGCGGCGTACCAGAAGAAGTACCTCGACCTGGTGGGCAACTTGCCCGAGGCGGTGTCGGGATGGGCGGCGAACCCTCGGCTGGAGAGCGATCACCTGGGAGCGGTGCCTCGGGTGAACGTCTCGATCAAGGTGTCGTCGCTCTCGGCGCGGGTGAACCCGATCGAGACGGAGGGATCGATCAGGGACCTGATGTCGCGGCTGAAGCCGATCCTCGAACTCGCGCGGGCGCGGGGCGTGTTCATCAACTTCGACATGGAGCAGTTTGCGCTCAAGGACCTCACCATTGAACTGTTCCAGCGGTGCTGCGAGACGGTGAACTTCGAGGCCGGCCTGGCCATGCAGGCGTACCTCAAGAGCGGGGAAGAGGACGCGCGGCGGGTCTGCGAGTGGGCCAAGCGCAGCGGACGCGTCGTGACGGTGCGGCTGGTGAAGGGCGCGTACTGGGATTACGAGACGATCCACGCCGAGATGATGGGCTGGCCCAGCCCGGTGTGGCGGACCAAGCGCGAGACCGACGCGTGCTTCGAGCGGATGACGGAGATCTTCCTGGACTCTTCGCCGCGCTCCGCCGGGGAAGCCGGCGTCAAGCTGGCGCTGGGCTCGCACAACGTGCGGTCGATCGCGACGGCGCTGGACGGGCTGGAGCGGCGCGGGCTGCCCCGCAACGCCGTCGAACTGCAGATGCTGCACGGCATGGCCGACCAGTTGAAGGCGGCGGCGGCGGGGATGGGGCTTCGCGTCCGCGAGTACGTGCCGGTGGGCGAGATGATCCCGGGCATGGCGTACCTGGTGCGCCGGCTGCTCGAGAACACGAGCAATGAATCATGGCTCAAAGCGGGGTTCCTGGACAACGCGGACGAGGGGATGCTGCTGAGGTCTCCGCATCAGGAGGCGGGGAGTGGCGGCGGGTCGAAGCCCGACCTGTGCGAGATCGCCGCCGAGCGGCACGCGCTGACGCCGGCGGTGCCCGGGGTGGGCAACGGGCGCGGGTTTGTGAACGAGCCGTTCCGGGATTTCTCGCGGCGGGAGGTGCGCGAGGCGTTCGGGCGGGCGGTGGCGCGGGTGGTCCTGCGGCGCGACGGAAGGGACAGGGACGCCGAGGGGGTGAGAGCGGATGTCGAGGCGTCTTCTGCCGCGTTCTCCGGCAACGGCCGGGCGGGCGCGGCTCCCGCGTGGCGTGATGTCGAGCCGCGCAAGCGCGCCGAGGTCCTCACCCGTGCCGCGGCGATCATGCGGGGTCGGCGCGACGAACTGTCCGCCATCATGGTGAAGGAGGCGGGCAAGACGTGGCGCGAGGCCGACGCCGACACCTGCGAGGCCATCGATTTCTGCGAGTACTACGCCCGTCTCGCCGTCCCGCTGTTCGAGCGTGAACGCATCGGCAAGTTCATCGGTGAGCTCGACGAGCAGTGGTACCAGCCCCGGGGCGTCGCCGCCGTCATCGCGCCGTGGAACTTCCCGCTCGCGATCTGCTGCGGCATGACCGTCGCCGCCCTCGTTACGGGCAACACGGTCGTCATCAAGCCCGCGGAGCAGACGCCCGTCATCGCCGAGCAGCTTCACGCCATCCTCTTGCGAGCGATGCTGGACTGCGGCATCGACGCCAAGCACGCCGCCGGTTCCCTCATCCTCTGCCCCGGCCCCGGCGAGACCGTCGGCGCCGCGCTGGTTCGCGATCCGCGCGTGGCCCTCATCGCCTTCACCGGCAGCAGGGCCGTCGGGCTCGACATCATCAGGGCCGCGGGCCTCACCCCCGACGACCAGCCCTTCGTGAAGAAGGTCGTGTGCGAGATGGGCGGGAAGAACGCGGTCATCATCGATGAATCCGCCGACCTTGATGAAGCCGTGCTGGGCGTGCGCCATTCGGCGTTCGGGTTCCAGGGTCAGAAGTGCTCGGCGTGCTCGCGCGTCATCGTCGTCGACGGCTCCAGCGACGGCTGGACCTCCAACCACTTCGTCGAACGCCTCGTCGAGGCCACCAAGGCTCTGGTGATCGACGACCCCGCCAAGCCCGGCACCGACATCGGCCCGGTCATCGACGCCGACTCGAAGAAGAAGATCCTGCACTACATCGAGCGCGGCAAGGCTCAGTCCACCCTCGCGCTGGGGATGCCGGTGCCCGACGGGTTGGAGGCCGCCACCGGGCGCGCGTACGTCGGGCCGCACATCTTCACGAACGTGCTTCCCGAGCACGACATCGCCCGAGAGGAGATCTTCGGGCCGGTGCTCGCGGTGATGCGGGTGAAGACGTTCGACGAGGCCCTGGCGGTGGCGAACGACTCGCCTTACAAACTGACCGGGGGGGTGTTCAGCCGCAAGCCGTCGAACCTCGAAAAGGCCAAGCGCGAGTTCCGTGTCGGCAACCTTTACCTCAACCGCGGCATCACCGGCGCGCTGGTGGCCCGCCAGCCCTTCGGCGGCTTCGGCATGTCCGGCGTGGGCAGCAAGGCCGGCGGTCGCGACTACCTGCTCCAGTTCGTCGAGCCCCGCGCCAGTTGCGAGAACACCCTGCGGCGCGGATTCGCGCCCGAGCTCTGATTCCGAACGCGTCTCCGCGGGGGACGCTTCCCACCCCGCGGTTCACATCACCGCCAGCGCCGAGGCGTCGAGCAGCTGCATCACCGCCACCGCCACGGGGATCACGCTGATCAGCACCGCGGCACGGCTGAGCCGCGTGCCCGCTTTGGCGTGTTTGCGGCCGACGATCTCGCACGCCACCAGCACGAAGAAGACGGTCGCGAACTTGAACAGCGTCATGCCGGTGTAGCCGGTGGCCTCGATGACGCGGGCCTTCTCGATCACCCACGCCGCGATCCAGTTCACCTCGATCCCGCCCAGGCGGAGGATCAGCGCGGTGAGAAGCACGTCCAGCACGGCGAGCGTGATGTACCCCCAGTAGGCCTTCGGGTAAAGCACGGGGCCCTGAAGCATGGCATGAAATCCTAGCCTTCACAAACCGGACGCCGCAAGAGCCTTGTCAACGATGCCTCTGTAAAGATCGTGCGCGGCGAACGCGGCGGCGGTTCCCTCGGACCGGCCCGGAACGTCGGAGCACGCGGGACCGGATGTCCCGGCGGCCCGGAGCCACTGGTCGAGCTGCATCACCGCCTGGCGGACGAACATGTCCGCCCCGCCGACGAATCGAAGGCCGCGGGCGCGGGCGTACCGAATCATCGGTGTATCGGGGGGCGAGTACACCGTATCCATGAAGGCGGGCCCGCCCGGGCCGGCGCAGCGGTCGGCGAGTTCTCCCTGCGGGGGCAGGGGCATGCCGTCGGGCTCGGGGCCGCCCTTCATGCCGACGGGGGTGCAGTTGATGAAGGCGTCGCAGCAGGTGCCGGCGAGCCTTTCCCAGGGTCCCACGCCCATCTTGCCCGGGGCCGCCGGGCCTTGGTCGGAAGAGCCGGCCAGGTCGGCGACCAGCCGTTCGGCACGTCCGCGCGAGCGGTTATAGATGACGACGGCGGCGCCGGCCTGAAGCAGGCCGCAGGCGACGCCGCGGGCCACCCCCCCGGCGCCGATGACCGCGACGCGTCGGCCCTCCACCGTTCCGATCAGCGCCCCGAGCGAGGCGACGGCGGCGGGGGCATCGGTGTTCGAGACGGCGCACGAGCCGTCCGAATGAACCACCAGCGTGTTGGCGGCGCCGCAGCGTTCGGTCACGGCGTCGATGGACCATCGGCGTGAGCGGTCCTCGCGCGCGAAGCGGACCAGGTGCTCCTTGTGCGGGAGTGTCACGCTGGCGCCGCGGAAATCCAGGTGGGGGTCGTCGAGCAGCGCGCCCAGCGTGGCCTTGAAGTGCTCCCACTCCGGCGGGATGGGCAGCGGCAGGTAGACCGCGTCGAGGCCGTGGCGCGCGAAGCCGGCGTTGTGGAGCCGCGGCGAGAGCGAGTGGCCGACCGGCCAGCCGATCACGCCGAACACCTTGGTGCGTGCGTTGATCGAGCGAAAGCGGTACAGGTTCAGCAAGTCGTCAAGCGTGGGCTGGCCCGGCGCGGTGGCGGCGGAATCGCGCAGCGCGGCGAAGGTGAGGAACGCGCCGAACTTCGGGGCCAGCACACGCGACATCAGGCCGAACTCACCCATGCCCAGCGCGATGGTCGGGCGCTGGGCGGCGCGGAGGAGTTCGAACAGTTCGAGGTTGTCGCGGAGCGAGCGGGCCCGGAAGGCGATCTTGCTCACGCTGGCGGCGGGCTCGGCGTTCATCGCCGCGACGACGCGGCTGAGGTTCGGGGGCCGACCGTTGAAGTCGTGGGCCGAGAGGATCAGCCCCGGGGCGAGCTCGCGGGATCGGGCGGGGAAATCCACCGCGAGGTTCACCTTGTGCTTGAGGTTCGCCGAGCGGGTGTACGACGCCAACTCGATATCGAGGTACCGCGGGGGGTGCCGCGAGGGCGGCAGCGTGCCCAGGTGCTCGTAGAGCGAGACGCGGGAAGCGTCGTCGCCGTCGTAACCGCCGTTCCCGCCGCTCTCGTCCGCGGCCCGGCAGGTGACGATGCAGGGCAAGGGTGATTCGGCGCACAGCCGCTCGCACCGGGCTGCCCCGAACGCATCGAAGGCGAGCGGCGCCGCGCCCGCGGGGTCTCCGCCGTGGAAAACGTGGTCGACGCGGTACTCGACGAGATCGGCGCCGGCGGCCTTGGCGCCGGCGGCGGCGCGGAGGGCCTCGTCGATGTCATCGACCATGATGGGCACGCACAGGAGCGTCACGCGGGCAGTCTACGCGGCGCGGTCGATGAGGCGTCGCGGGGCCCCGCGGTCACGGGCACGACGAGCCGAACCGGCCCAGGAACACCGTAAGGTCCGCGGTGTTCAACCGCCCGTCGGCGTTGGCGTCGAGGACGCCGTTGGGCGGGGTGAAGGCGCCGAACTGTGCGAGGAAGCCGGCGAGGTCGGCGGTGTTGACGGCCCCGTCCGCGTTCAGGTCGCCCGCGCACGACACGCCGCAGCCCGCCGGCACGCGCACCACCCCGAACTGGAAGCCCGGGAAGGCGCTCCACATCGGCTGGTAGCCGGCGTTCAGAGCCTGGTTGAGCCCGGGAAGGTGCTGGGACGAGACCTTGCCGGACCCGTCGGCGATGAACGCCGACATCCGCACTTCGCCGCACACCGGAGCGGCCAGGCCCAGCGCCGAGTACGGGATGAACATCTCAAAGCCGGAGGTGGCGCTGGCGGCGTTCGCGCCGGACTGCCCGTTGACGCCCGCGGAGTTGGTGTTGTTGAACGCCACCTGCACGCCCTCGGGGTTGGTCCCGCCGCCGAGGAATCCGAGCCCCGAGTTGACCGTTCCGGAGCCTCGATAGGTCTTGAACGAGGCGTTGTCGAACAGTTCGAGCTGGTCGACGTAGAACGTGGAGCCCACGGCGTTGATGAAGAACATCCAGTCCGGGGTGTAGCCGACATCGAAGGTCATGCCCGTGAGCTCGACGAGGCCGAAGGGCGGCGGCGACTGGTCGAGGGTGCTGATGCTCGACGGCCCGCCCGGGGCGACGTCAAGCAGGAGCACGAAGTTGGCCTGACCCGGCGCGAGGTTGCCGGGGACCCCGATGAACAGGCCGGCGTCGGCGCGGCGCACCATGAGGCGGTTGATCTCGATGCCGTCCCCGAAACTCGTGGGCGAGTCCTGGAGGAGATCGAGGTCCGCCTGGGCGAAGTCGGCGGGGATGTTCACGCCGTCCACGAGGTTCACCGGCGGCGGGGGCGGCGCGAGATCGGCGCTCAGCACGCGGTGACCGAAGGCGGGGATGGTGACGGGATAGCCCGAGGCGTTGGCGGCGGTGACGGGGGCGAGCGACGCGCCGGAGACGATGTCCGTGACGGGGGCGGCGCCGCCCGCCGGACGCTGGAACGACGAGAGGTTGAGGTTGGTGGTCACGCTCTGGGAGTGCATGTTGACGAGGCAGACGAGGGTCTGATCCGGAGCGACGCCGCCCTGTGCCGGCGCGTACCGGCGCAGGAACGACCAGACGCGGGCGCTGGAGGAGGGGATGGTGGTGTAGTCCCCGCGCCGCAGCGCGACGTTGTCTTTGCGGAGCGTGATGAGCGCGCGGTAGGTCTCGAGAAGGCTCCCCGGGACACCGGCCTGCTCCTGCACGCTGCGCCCGTCGTTGTCGCGGGCGTAGCGGTTGTTGAAGGCCTGGCTGTTGAGGGCCCAGTAGTTGCTCATGGGCGGGCCCGCCACCGCGTTCCATTTCATCGGCTCGCGCATCGGGATGTCGTTGGCGTCGCTGCCGAAGTTGCCCTTCAGGCCCTTCATGCCGATCTCGTCGCCGTAGTAGATGACGGGCGCGAAGGGCTGGAGCATCAGGACCGCGGCGGCGGCCTTGTTCCTGTTGATGCTGGAATCGCCGCCGATCACGCTCGACAGGCGGTCGACGTCGTGGGTGCCGATGACCCCGAGGTAGGTGCCGCGCGGCAGGGTGCGGGCGGCGGCGGCGAGGGCGTCCATCTCGGAGATGAGCGAAGCGTTGCTCGCGTTCGCGAGGCTGTTGCGCGCGGCGAACTGGAACGGGATGGTGAACATCGCGTCGAACTGCGAGAGGAACTCGGTGCCGCGGGTGCCCCAGTCGGCCTGCTCGCCGAAGTTGAACACGTCGGGCTTGAGCTGCTTGAGCGAGGCGAAGAACGGCGTCCAGAAGTCGTCGAGGTTGTAGCCCCAGCCGTCGGGCCCGCTGCCGTACTGCACCCAGCAGTGATCGAAGCGGTAGCCGGCGATGCCGTCGTCGGCGACGCCGTCGTTGTTCGGATCGAGCCACTTGCGTCCCCACTGGGTGACCAGGTCGCGCGCGCCCTGGGTGCGAAGGTCCCAGTGGATGTGCCCCACGCCCGCGCCGTTCCACGAGTTGTAGAACGAGCCGAGGTACTGCGTGTTGGCGGCGTTGGTGAACGCGAGCCAGGTATCGAAGGGGCTGGCGGGGTTGTTGAAGGCGCTCTGGAACCAGGTCGAGTTGTGGCTCACGCCGTAGACCACGAAGTCGAGGTACACCTTGATCCCGCGAGCGCGCGCGGCGGCGACGAAGTCGAGGAACTGCTGCTGGGTGCCGAAGTCAGGGTCGATCTGGTCGGCCGGGCCGTGCTGGTAGCCGTGGTACGCGGGCGAGGGGAAGACGGGGTTCATCCACACCGCCGTGACGCCGAGGGATTGGAGGTAGTCGAGCGAGGCGGTCATGCCGCCGAAATCGCCGAAACGGTTGGCGTCGTTGTTGGAATCGCGCCAGGCGATGGGCATGAAGTGGTAGAAGACCTCGTCGGCGACGGGGGAGTTGAAGGCGGGCTGCGCGCGGGCGGGGGCGAAGGAGACAGCCGCGACGACCGCCGCGGCGATCATGCGGGCCCCGGGGCAACGGGCGGGCGGTTCTTCACTCGGCGGCATGACGGACTCCCAAGGAACATCTCGCTTCGCACGGCGCTCGGCCCCGCGCCGCGGCGCGGCTCGGGAGGCGCGATCGAAGCCGCGGCGGGAACAGACGGCCGGGGCCGTCACGGCGTCACGAATCTAGCCCGATGGACGCCCCAAACACAAGAGTGTTCCCGAAAGCGGTCGGGCCACCCCGCCGCCGCGCTTCACTTCCCCGCCCCGAAGAAAGTCCGCAGCGAATCGAAGATGTCGTCCTTTCCGGCCACGCGGCTGGTCACCACGATGCTGTCGGTGCGTTTGTTCGGTCTTGACTGGTCGCTGCCCGGGAACGCCTCGTGGAGCACGTTGATGAAGTTGCCGCTGCCGTAGGCGCTGGCGACCTGGCAGTAGCCGAACATGTTGCAGCGTGGGACGAGTTTGTCGCGGACAAGCTGCACGCACAGGCGGTTGTCGGACTCGCTCGAGTTGTCGCCGTCGGAGAAGTGGAAGAGGTAGGTGTTCCACTCCCCGTGGGGGTAGTGCTGTTCGAGGAGTTCGAGGGCGCACTGGTAGGCCGACGAGATGCGGGTGCCGCCGTCCTCGCGGACGCTGAAGAACGTCGCCTTGTCGACCTCCTTGGCCCCGACGTCGTGGACGATGTAGCGGCTATCGATGCCGTCGTAGTTCCGCCGCAGCCACGTGTCGATCCAGAACGCTTCGAGACGGACCAGTTCCTTCTGCTGGTCGCCCATGCTGCCGCTGACGTCCATCATGTAGATGATGGCGGCGTTGTTCTGCGGCTTCTTCACCTCGTTCCAGCTGCGGTACCGCATGTCGCGCTTGATGGGCACGATCACGGGGTCGTCCGGGTCGTACTGCCCGAGCATCAGTTGGCGCTTCATCGCCTCGCGGTAGGTGCGCTTGAACGAGCGGAGGGCCGCCGGGCCGATCGGGCGGATGCCGGTGTACTTGTCGCGGATGGTGGTGAGCTTGCTCGAACCCTTGGGCTGGATGCGCGGGAGTTTGAGTTCCTCCGCGAGGATGTCGGCGAGTTCTTCCAGCGTGACATCGACTTCGAGGATGTGCTGCCCCGGCTGGTCGCCGCCCTGGTTCCCGCCGCCCTGGCCCTCGCCCTCGCCCATGCCGACGCCCGAGGAGTTGTCGCCGTAGCGGAAGGTCGGGGTATCGAGGTCGTACACAGGGATGGAGACGACGCCCTTGCCCTCCTTGCCGATCAGTTCACGGCGTTGCAGGAACCGGCGCAGGTCCTTGCGGATCTTGCCCTTGACAATCTGGCGGAAGCGCTGGTGGTCTTGTTCGATCTTGGCGATCATGGGGCGAGGGCACCGGGCATCGGGCACTGGGCATCAGGACACCGCATTGTTCATCCCACCTGTTCGCAGCGCGGCGTGAGCGGACGCCGCGACGTGGACGAAAGCGGATATCGGTCAGGATCACCCGTCGCCTCCGCTCGATCCTCGATACGAACAGGGCACGAACGCGGTTCGTGTGCGTGTGGACCGGGTCGGCCTCAGCCCGCCGGGGCATCCAGACGCGCGTCCATCGCCCGCACGATGCGCAGCGCCCACCACCGCGTGTACACCCCCAAGGCGCACAGCCCCAGCCCGATCGTGCCGTAGGTCAGGATCGCGGCGATCAGGATGAGCAGGTGGGTGCGGTTCGAGAAGTCCGCGAGAAGGACGAACGCCCCCAGACCAAGCCCCTCCAGGGCCGCGGCGGCGATGAACATGCCGAAGTACTGACGCCGCGCGGCGTCCACTCGGTCCAGGGCCACCCGTGTGGCGAGATCAGAATCGCGGTCATGCGGGGTCATGCGTTGCTCCAAGGCGGGACGTGAGATGGGCGGAGGGACGGACCGGCTCCGAGTCACGGCTCCGCCAGATGACGATCAGGGTGACGGCGGCGAAGAAAAGCAGTTCGGCGATCGCCAGCAAACAGATCGCCCGCACCAGCCGGGGGTCGCGTGAGGGTCCGTCGTTGGCGTTCGGTTTCAACACGCAGGCTCCTTCCCATGGGCGCTCCGCAGGGCGGCCAACGCGCTGTTCAAGCGGGACTTTGCCGTGCCTTCCGGCACGCCCAGCACGTCAGCGACGCGGGCGATCCCGAGGCCCTCGCCGTAATGGAGCACGACCACCGCCAGACTGTTCGGCGTCAGGCGGGAGATTTCGGCGCGGAGCCGCTCGAGCTCTTCGGGGCTCGGCGCGTGATCGCCCGCCGAATCGGCGGCCGCCGCGGCGTCGTCGAGCGGGGCGAACCGGCGCCGCCTGGAAAGCACCCGGAGCGCGTGCCGGGTCGCGATCCGGTACACCCACGCCCGGTACGCGCGCGGCTCGTTCAGCAGCCCGAGCCGCCGGGCCACCGTCCACATGACCTCCTGCACCGCGTCTTCCGCGTCGGCTTCGCCGAGCATGGCCCGCAGGCACCGCCAGAGCCACGGACGGGTCAACACCAGCAACGCTTCGAGCGCCGCCCGTTCCCCAAGTTGCGCGCGGATCACCAGCCGCGTCGGCGGCGGCCCATCAACGGGTTCCTCGGCGGGCGCGTCCACGCGCAACTCCGGAGACACGTCACCCCCGAGGTGTTCGGCGTGAATCCAACGTACGATGGAGATTCGCGGCGCCCAGCCCTCGCCCGAGCCACGCGACCGCTCGAAACCTGTCACGTCACGCCGACCTTACGAAATACGAACATTCCCGTGCCCAAGGCGACCCCAGGAAAGAATGATCGGGAGATCCGAGCCCGAGGGCGGGCCTACGGCCTCGCCATGGAACTGGCCGGCTCCATCCTCGGGATGGGGCTGATCGGGTGGCTGATCGACCGCTGGCAGGGCACTTCTCCCACGTGGACCCTTGTCCTGACCGGACTTGGCACGGTCGGAGGGTTCTACAACTTCCTCAAGCGGGCGATGGCGTTGAATCGGGAAGAGGCCGCGGCGTACAAGGCGGCCCACCCTCACGGAACCAGATCCACTCAAACAGGGGATAAGCCAGACCTTTTCGAGCGGCGTGAGGCCGAGACTGCGGCGAACGAGGTGCCGGATTTCGAGCTGCCCCCCGACTTGCACGACGAGATCGAACGACGGGCAAAGGCCTGGAACAAAGGTCAACAAAGAGATGCAAATGACTGATCAGAAAGCCTTTACGACCAATGACCCGGGCTCGCCCGTGAAGCCGGCGGTGCGGGCGATCGCGCTGCCGACGCCTCGATTGGTGACGATGTCGTTTGCGATGGGGGCGTTTGCCGGTCTGTTCTTGTGGGGGTTGGCGCAGGCGTTCCGGCCCCAGGCCGGGGTTGGGATCGCCATCGGGGTGGGGGCCGGGGTGGTGGGCACGGTGGTCGGGGTGCTGGTGATCAAGCCCTGGGTGGCGCGGGCGTTGACGGTGTGGCCGATGCTGATGCTGGCGAGCCAGGGAATCGGGTTCTTCGGCACACTGCTGGTTGGCGGTTTGCTATACTCGACGACCCGCCCTTCCCCGGACCCGTACGGTCTGGCGGCGGGGTGTGTCCTCAGTTTCGTCGGAGCGGTCATCGGTCACGCACGGGTGTTCGACTCGTGCGTGCGGAGGGTCGGGTCGCCAGCGGCTCTCGCCGATCGCCCCTCCTGACCCGCCTCCCGGTTGACCCCCTCCCGGACCCGTCCGCGGACGGGAACCCGAAGGTCGGACGGCCCCGGCGCCGTCCACCGACGGCGCGTTTCTCACCCTTTCAGTCGCTCGCGGCTGCCAGGAAACCTGCGTGATGCTCGGCTCTGTCACTCTCTCTCCGATGCCCGTCGATGTGTTCGCCCCGGTGCTGGGCGCGGGCGACAACCCGCTCGCGCACGTGCTGGACAAGCCGCTGCTGCCGCCGCTGCCCGGGCTGGAGTGGGCGGGCCCGCTGCTGACGATGCACACGCTGACGATGCTGATCGCGTCGCTGCTGACGGTGCTGGTGCTGCTGCGGGCGGCCAAGGCGATCCAGACCGGCCCGGAGAGCGCGGGGAACGAGCGGTTCGTCACCAAGGGCAAGTTCAACCAGATGCTCGAGGTGATCGTGGTGTACCTGCGGGACAACGTGATCTACGCCCAGTTGGGCGCGGGGGTGGGTCGGTCGTTCGCCCCCCTGCTGCTGTCGATCTTCTTTTTCATTCTGTTCAACAACCTGCTGGGCCTGGTGCCGCTGCTGGACGTTCAGCACTTTTTCGGGGGCCTGCTGGCGGGGGACACGCATTTCGCGGTGGTCGGCGGGACGGCGACGGGCCGCCTGGCGGTGACGGCGGCGCTGGCCACGGTGGTGTTCATCATCTGGCAGGTCAACGGGATCCGTTCATCCGGCCTGGGCGGGTGGCTGAAGCACTTCCTCGGGGGCGGGCCGGTGTTCCTGGCGCCGATCATGATCCCGGTTGAGATCATCGGGATGATCGTCAAGCCGGTGGCGTTGTCGCTGCGACTGTTCGCGAACATGACGGCGGGGCACGTGCTGCTGGCGGTGCTTCTGGGGTTCACGGCGGCGGCGCCGAAGGCGCTGGGCTGGCTGCTGGGCACGCCGGTGACGCTGGTGAGCGTCGGCGCCTCGGTGGCGATCATGTTCCTGGAGCTCTTCGTCGCCTTCCTGCAGGCGTTCATCTTCATGTTCCTGACCACGCTGTTCATCGGGCAGTTGATGCACCATCACCACGACGAGCACGGGCACGAGGGGCACGGGGAGGAGCACGGGCACGGCAAGGCGGCGCATGCCTGAGGAAGTCGCGGAGGTGGGCGGCGGCGGAGGCGTGGAGGCATGGTGGCCGAGTGGATCGGGTTCGACAGTTCAGGTGTGACATCCCTCCGTCGGCCGCGTGGTCGGCGGATTCGAGCGAACGATTCGTTGTTCTGACAAACCCCGGCGCCGCGCGGCGCCCCAGCAAGTTGGAGTGATGGAAATGAAGATGACCAAGAAGTTGATGATCGTGACCGGCGCCGCGGCGGTGGCCTGCCTGTGCAGCAGCGCGATGGCCGCCGAGCTGTCCGTGGCGGACATGGTGACCACGGCGAAGGCGTCGAACTGGGGCCGGTACGTCGGTGCCGGTCTGGCGGCGGGCCTGGCGGTGATCGGCGGCGGCCTGGGCATCGGTCGCATCGGCGGCTCCGCCGTCGAGGCCATGGCCCGTCAGCCCGAGGCCTCGGGCACGATCGGCACGAACATGCTGATCGCGGCGGCGCTGGTCGAAGGCGCCACCCTGTTCGCCGTTCTGGGCGGCTTCCTGGCCCTCATCGGCTGATTGAAGGATTCCCCCGCGTCACCCGGCGTGGGGGCCGCGGCAGCGTGCGTCCCGCGACGCGCTGCCCCGGTCCTCGCGCCGGAGCATCACCGGTCTGCGACGCCAACGCTCGTCTCTTGAAGGACCCCATTCGATGAACCGCCGACGCACGAACTCCACGCTGGCACTGGCCGCGACGCTGCTGACCCCCGCTCTGGCGCTGGCCGCCGCGGGCGGCGAGACGCACGGGACCGAGAGCCCGATGTTCTTCTCGCTGTTCCAGTACGGGTCGGCGATCGTGGTGTTCCTGATCGTCTTCGCGGTGCTCGCCAAGCTGGCGTGGCCCAAGATCCTGGACGGTCTGGACGCGCGGGAGAAGAAGATCCGCGAGGAGATCTTCGCCGCGGAGGACAGCCGCAAGCGGGCCAGCGAGATGCAGGCCAGCCACGCCAGGGAGTTGGCGGCGGCGAAGGCCGAGGCGCAGCGGATGCTGGAGCAGACGCGGGCCGAGGCGGCCCGCACGGCGGCGGACCTGCGCGTGAAGGCCGAGGCCGAGATCGCCCAGATGCGCGAGCAGGCGCTGGCGAGCATCGAGGCGGCCAAGAAGGCGGCGGTGCAGGACATTTACAACGAGGCCGCGGGCATGGCCACCGCCGCGGCGAGCAAGATCCTGGAGCGGGAACTCAACCCCGCCGACCAGTCGCGGCTGATCGAGAACACGCTGACCGAGTTCCGCGGCGCGTACGCGGGTCGTTGATGCGGAAGGCATCGAGGCATGGAGGCATCAAGGCATTGCGATTGATTCAGGTTTCGACCGTTCTTCCCCGTTCCGGACCGCCGTTCCGAACCGCCAACCCCCCCACTCCCGAAGCACCCCCCATGCCCCTGATCGACTCACCCCCCGATGCCCTGGCCCGCGTGTACGCGGGGTCGCTGTTCGAGCTCGCCGAGAAGGAGGGCGGGCGCCCGCGCCAGGAGCAGCTGGCGGGCGAGTTGGAGGACCTCGTCGAGCTGACCCGGGCGATGCCCGAGCTCAGCGAGTTCTTCGCGTCGCGGATCTTGGGGACCAAGGAGCGCGAGGGGGCCCTGATCAAGATGTTCAGCGGGCGGCTGAGCACCCTGCTGCTCAACTTCCTCTTGGTCGTCAACCGCAAGGAGCGGCTGAACCAGTTCCTGCCCATCGCCGCGGCGTTCGACGAGCTGATGCAGGAGAGGTTCGGTCGCATCGAGGTGGACGTGTACACGCGGCACGACCTGAGCCGCGACCAGGTCAACGACATTCAGAACAAGCTCGCCCAGGCCCTGGGCCGCGAGCCGGTCGTCCACGCGTACACCGACCCGCTGATGCTCGGCGGGATGCGTCTGCAGGTGGGGGACAAACTGATCGACGCCAGCGTGAGCACGATGCTGCGGAAGATGCGCGAGCAGCTCAAGACCAAGGGCTCGGACGCGCTGCGGGCGAAGTTTGACCGACTGATCGACCCGTAAGAGATCCACCGCGGAGACGCGGAGTTCGTTGAGGGGATGCAGCTCCTGAGAATCTCCGCTCCCGACGTTCGGCCCCACTCTGAGAACCGCCTTCATTCACCGACTCGAACACGAACCCGACCAGTCCTCCGCGTCCGCCGCGCCTCCGCGGTGAAAAGCGAAGACCCCAGAGACCACCATGAAGATCAAAACCGACGAAATCGCCAGTGTCATCAAGCAGGAGATCTCCCAGTTCTCCTCCGCCCTTGAGGTGTCCGAGGTCGGACGCGTCATCGAGGTCGGCGACGGCATCGCCCGCATCTACGGCCTGGCCAACGCCATGG
>CAZDYM010000008.1:16098-22448 GCA_964509325.1 uncultured Phycisphaeraceae bacterium | reverse complement strand
GGATGACGGCGGGATCTCGTTTGTTGACGCCGTTGCACAACCGGTGTCGGGCACCTCGGTCGGTGCGGGCGTGCTCGCGCCGGGCCGGTACACGGCGTTCTACCGGTTCACCTCCGCGTCCTTCGGTCCCAACACATTCGACCTGTCCACCGCGTCCCTCGCGTACAGCCTCACGATCCCCGCTCCCGGCGCGGGCGTCATGCTCGCCCTCGCCGGCACGATCGCCGCGGGGCGTCGCCGTTCGCATGACGAGGCGAATCGGTGTCAGACGAGGGAGCGCCGCGTGTACATTCCAGGTCGGCACGGCCGTTGTGCCGCTGATTTGAGGAGATAGGCCATGCACAAGAGCTTCGTTCGCGAAAAGAGGACATTCGCTTCCGCCGGCGCACTCTGGCTCGCGACGCTGCCAGGGGTCGCGGTCGGTCAGCCGGTCCTGCAGCATCAGTGGGACTTCAATGAGCCCGGCGGTGTCACCGCGTTCGCCTCGGTGGGTGAGGTCCACGGACATCTCACCCCGGGGGCGCTGCTCGGAGATGGCGTGGTCACGTTCACCGGCGCGACCTATCCCGACAACGCCGTCCGGTTCGGCGGGGGCGTTGGTGCATTCAGAGACCGCGACTTCGCGGTCGAGCTGCGGATGCGCTCGACGCAGACCACCCAGTTCGGCGTGCCCATCGAACTGCTCGGGAACCGCACCACCATCGGGGCTGGCAGCTTCTTCGACATTCGCGGCTTCGTCGGCGGCCAGATCGGTGTCGAGCTGTTTGGCTGGAACGATGCCGCCACGGTCGAGAGCACTCGATCGGTGTTCGACGGCTTCTGGCACACCATCCGCGTTGAGAGGACCGGGACGCTGCTCTCGCTCTTCATCGATGGGAGTCTCGAAGCAACCTCCACGAGTTGGGAGGCGGTTGACATCGTGCCGGATGACGATTTGATTCTTGGCAACCAGTATGTATCGTCGATCTTCCCGACAGCTCCATTCGTCGGTGAGATTGACGCTCTCCGGATCTTCACGATCCCCACCCCAAACTCGGCACTGCTGCTCTCCCTCGCTGGCACCGTCGCCGCGGGGCGTCGCCGAAGATCAGTTCAGAGTATCGATCAGTGTCAGACACGCTCCCATCGCGCATACCTGAAGTGAACGTCCAAGCCGCTCATCCTGGTGGATGAGCGCCAGACTGCATACCGCAAGGAGAGAAGGAAATGATCCGTACCAAGTCCTCGGCCTCATGTGTCGCCGCCCTGTTGATGACGTCCGCGCTCACGGCCGCGCCGGCGCTCGCCCAGAACGTTTTCGACGACTTCTCGTCGGGCAACGACAGCGCCTGGACGCGCATCGACGCGCCGGGCCTGTTCCTGGGCGTTCCCTCGACGTACTCCGTCGAGAACGGCGGGTACCGCCTGCGCGGGCCGGTGTATCCGAACATCGGCTTGATCCTGCCCACCGCGTCGCTCCGTGTCGATGGTGCTGCCGCGGATTCGCAGATCAGCGTGGACCTCATCGATTGGGACGAGAGCCTCACGCAGACCGCATCGGTCGCGGCCCGCCTGCAACAGACCGGTCCCACCGCGTTCCAGTTCTACTCGCTCAGGTTCTTCCCGCGGAGCATCACCGCCCCCGGGCTGAGCAACTTCCGGATCGACCGCTGGAACGCCGACGGCTCGGTCAACAGCCTCACCGCCAATCTCCTGTTCCCGCAGGTCAACCCCGACCACGACTTCCGGCTCGTCTTCACCGTCGAGGGCTCCACGCTGCGCGGCGATCTCTTCAACCTCACGCTCGATCCCCTCAACGCGTTCCAGACGATCAGTGTGGTCGATTCGGGCCCGCTGTCCATTTCAGGCGTCGGCCTTCCGGGGATCTTCACGACTCCGAACCCCGCCGATGTCGGCGCGCCGACCTTCGGCCCCGCCGATGTCACGTTCGACAACTTCCGAGTCGTTCCCGCTCCGGGGGCGGCGGCGATGGTCGTCGTGGCAGGGCTCTTCGCCGGTCGACGCCGGCGGTAAGGGCTCGAAGTCGAGGAGGCGTCACGACTCAGGGGACCGAAGCGGACCGTCGCACCCCGCCGAAACGTGCTGACCGAGCGAGGTCCGGTGTCCGGCGGCCCTGAACCCGAGCAGCGGCGTCTCATCCTGCCGAGAGGCAGTTTCTCGACGCTGTGTCCCAGAGGGTCTGCAGAGGAGTTGGTCATACAGCGCCATGCCCGCGCTTGCCGGGCCGGTTGCGAAAGCGGCCGGCCCTTTGGTTTTCAGGGGTACCTTCGCGTGGGGCCGCCGGGAGACCGCGGAGGCGTTCTCGCGCGCTAGCCCGCGGTCCGAAGGGGCCACCGCCACGACAGGCCGTGGGCCGGGTCACGACGGGGCCGAGTGGGGGGAATGGGTCTGTATGTGCTCATCGCGCGGCGTTGGCCCAAAGTCTCCGCGCGTGTGCCGACCGCTTGCGTTCGTGTGTCAGGCGTGGATGCTTTCGAGGTCTCGATCTCCGACTGGCCGCGCTCGCGCCGCGCCGCCGCCGGAAGGCGATGTCGCCGCGGCTGATCCCGCGGGTGGGCTCGATGCTCGAAGCGCGTGCCCCGCCGCCTTGGGTTGAGTCCTTTGCTTCGGTCGTGTTGCCTGAAGGGTGCTCGAACAGTGCCTGAAGCCCGAACTTCCGCGGCACGACGGGGCCCCAACCGGCCACGGCGGACGGCGCACGGCGGCACGGGTGCTTCCCGACGTGCGGCGATGACACGCGCCACGCGGTGGCCGAGAGCGACGCGGCGAGGCGTTCCCCTTGCGAATCAAGCCTTCGCGCATCACCGGGCGCGATGGGGCACGCGCGGAGTAAAGCGTCCCGGGTGCGATTCGAACGCACGACCTGCCGCTTAGAAGGCGGCTGCTCTATCCAACTGAGCTACCGGGACGGCGTGCACAGTGTAGGGGATGGGGAACGCGCGAAGGCTGAAAAGCTCGCTGACCTGAAGGCGCACAGGCGCGACGCGGGGGGAGACGCTCGTGCGATCCGGGCATAAACAAACCCGGGCGGCGACGCCCGGGCGACGGTTGGAACCCGTGGAAGAGCGAGCGGGGTCGGACGGGTGCGCCCGCACCCGGCGCCCTCGCGCCGGCGTTGCTGCTTGTCCGGGGGTCGCTCCGGATCAGGGTGTCTCGGGTTCGGGGCGCGGGGGGGTGTAGGGGTTGTCCTCTCCGGGGGCGCTCGGGCGAGGGTCGGCGCTGGACTGCCCGGGCGTGTTGCCGAAGAAGAACAGGGGGAACCCGACGCCGCCGATCTTGTCGGTGTTGTAGATGTACTGTGCGTCGAGGGCCTTCTCGATGCGGAGGTTGATCTCGCCGAGGTGGGCGCTGGTGTAGGGGTCGAGGCGGTCGTTGCCGGCGTCGAGGGTGGAGGCGACGCGCTGCTTGAGAGAGCGGAGTTTCGCCGTGGCGAGCGTTGAGACGGTCTTGCCGGCGGCGCCGACGATGCCGTCGGGGAAGGCCAGGTCGATGAGCCGCTCGACGTGCTCGCGCTGGAGGTTTCGGCGGAGGCTGGAAATCATGGGTTCGCGGGCGGTGTAGCGGCGCGAGGGCTTGTCGTCGAGTTCTTTCCAGACGGCGTCGGAGACGGCGTCGATGAGTTCGGGGAGGGTGAGGGCGTCCTCGCCGGCGGGGGTTCGCCATTCGTTGTCGAGGACGCGGCGGAGGGTGGCGGGGTTCATCAGGGCGGTGAGGGCGCTGGCCTGGATGCCGAGGATGCGGTCGTGGACGGGCCAGGTGGCGTCCTCCATGGGGGCGCCGCCGGCGTCCCAGAACTTGTCGACGGTGAGGCGGTTGAGGATGTCGGGGGTGAGGCCGAAGGCGTCATCGAAGAAAGCGTTGTCGATGACGAACTTCAGGGCGGCACGCTGCTGGGCGACGGGGGTCTTCTCGATGGGGGGCCTGGCGTTGGGGTCGCCCTTGCGGTCGCGGTTGACGAAGGCCCCGCCGACCCAGCGGGCCATGTGGCCGACGGCGCCCATGTGCTCGTTGAGGGTCATGGTGTAGCCGCGGCGCGCCTTGGCCCAGGACTGGCCGTCCTTCACGAACTTGTCCAGCAGACGCTCGCGGTGGTACTTCACCAGGGCCATGCGGCTGGTGGCGAAATCCAGCGGGTCGGCGGCGAGGTCGTAGCGGCGCGCGAGGGGGTCGGGGCCGCTGGTGTCCTCGTCGGTGCCGTAGATGAGCTCGGGCTCGGCGACGCGCTTGAGGACGTCCTTCGGGTCGCTGAAGGTGTAGCCGGCCTCGATGGCCCACATGTCGTAGGGGCCGATGTCGATCATGGAGTAGTCGCCCTGGATGGGCCCGTGGTTCATGTTGATGTTGACGGGGTTGTAGTCCATGACCGAGCCGGTGAAGGTCTTTTTGCCCTTGAAGGCCTCGGAGTTGATGTCCCTGAGGCTGTAGATGCCGGAGGCCTTGAAGTTGTGGCGCAGGCCGAGGGTGTGCCCGACTTCGTGGGCGACGAGGTCGGCGAGAACCGGGCCGATGAACCAGTCGGGGATGCCGTCGAGGCGGTCGTACTTCTCCTCGGGCTTGGCGTCCTTCTTGGGCTCGTCCTTTTTCTTGTCCTTGTCTTCGGCCTTGGGGGATTCGCCGGTGCCGGCGTCGCCCTGGGGTGCTTCCTGGTCATCGAGGGCGAGGAGGCCTTCGATCTCGAGGTGCATGCCCATGAGGGCCATGTCCATGGCTTTGCCGCTGGCGGCCATGCACATCTGGTTCATCCACCGGCGCGCGGAGTCGGGCGAGGCGTTCAGGGCCGCCTCGAACGCGCCCGCGGGTCCGGCGATGATCTCGGCACCGGGGAACGCGCCGGGGGAGGTCATGAAGCGGGCGATGCCGCGGGCGCCGGCGGCGGCGCTCGCGGCCTGGTCGCGTGCCTCGAGAGCGGCTTCGAGGGCGAGTTGGCGCATGACCTGCTCGCGCTCATGAGGCGGCGCCAGGCGGACACGCGGGTCCCACTGCGGACGCTTGCGGAGCCACGCGAGAGTCTCGGCGTCGTAGCCCTGCATGGCCTGCTCGGGCAGCACGCGGTTGGCCTGGTTCCAGAACACGCGGATCCACCCGTCGGTGAGGATGATGTCGGCGTCGAGGATCTGCCCGGTGCGCGGGTCCACGCGGGAGGGCCCGATGGCGGTGGCGATGTCGTTGCTGAGCCAGCGGATGAAGTTGTAGCGGACGTCCTCGGGGTCCTTGTCCATGTTGGCGCCGGAAGCCTTGTCCTGGATGCGGACCTCGATGGCGTCCGAGAGGCCGACCTTTTCGAAGGCCTTGTTCCACATCAGCACGCCGTCGCGGACGAAGCGCCGGTAGCGGACGGGCACGGTGTGCTCGATGTAGAAGACGATGGGCTCTTTGGGGGGGCTGATCTTGAGCTTGGGCTCGGCCTTTTCGAGGTGCCAGCGGTTGATGTAGCGGATCCACTTCTCGTCCTCGCCGAACTTGCCGAGGTCGCGGAAATGGGTGGTGAAGTAGCCGACCCGTTCGTCGGCCTCGCGGGGCTTGTAGGCGCTGTTCTCGGGGAGCGCGGAGATGGAGTAGTGGAAGACGCGGAGGACGCCGTCGGCCCCGGGGACCTCGAACGAGACCTCGATGTTGTTGGGGAAGGTCTTGCAATCGACGATGCGGGCGAGGGGGACGTTGAGGCCCTTGGCGTCGTTGCCGAAGAACTTGTTGGCCTGCCCGACGAGCATGGCGTCGAGGTCGATGACGGGCCCGCCGTTGGGGCCCATGCAGGCGATGGGGATGTCGAGGATGACGCGGTCGGTGAAGTGGCGTGAGACGGAGATCTTCGAGGGTTCGTCGCCGGTGGAGCGGACGTCGAGGTTGGGCTGGATGAGCGCGAGGCGCTTGTCGTACCGTTTCCAGTAGGCGAGATAGTCGGCGCCCTGGAGGCCGGACCACTCGTCGCCGCTGGACTGGGTCATGGCGAAGAGGAACCGCTTGTTGGGGAAGTCGCGCGGGAGTTCGGCGAGGACCTGACCGTCCTTGTCTCGCTTCCAGAGGGTGTACAGCGACCCTTCCGAAGTGGTGGAGACGCGTTCAAAGTCCTTGGCGACCTCCTCGAACTGGGGGAACTCCGGGGGCGTGGGGGATGGCGGGCCGGAGGGGGACGGAGCGCTCGGGGAGGGTTGCGGGGTGGTCTGCTGGGCAGCGGCCGGGGCACCGGCGGCGAGCGGGACGCAGAGGCCGGCGAGCAGGAGGAGGGTCCGGGGGGACGCGGGCGCGGGACGGTGGGTGGGCATGGGGTGCTCCAGGCGCGGCTTCGGGTGCTGGCTCGGGCGGTCGGCCTGGGCCGCTCGGAGGTCGCGTCACAAACGGGGGGTGGCCGG
>CAZDYM010000008.1:7734-15982 GCA_964509325.1 uncultured Phycisphaeraceae bacterium | reverse complement strand
GCGGCGCGGCTCTACGCTTGAGACATGTCCCGGTCGATCGTCATCCTGTGCCCGCTGAAGTTCGAGGCGGCCCACGCGCGGCGGGCGCTGCGGGGGCTGGACGCCCGAGTGGTCGTGACCGGGCCCGGGGCGGTGGCGGTGCGGCACGCGGTGGACCGGCTGGCCCGCCAGGCCGCCTGCTCGGGCCGGGAACTGATGGTCGTGCTGTTCGGGGCCTGCGGCGGACTCTGCGACATGAGGGAGGTCGCTCCCTTGATCGGGCGGGTGCGGGACCTGTCGGGCCGGGTGTGGGGGATCGAGGGTGTCCAAGCGGGCGTGGCGGTTGTCGGCGTGGACCGGGCGGTGATCACCCCGGGGGAGAAGGCGTGGGTGCGGGAGAAGAGCGGAGCGGAGTTGGTCGACTGCGAGTCGCACGGGTTCGCCGAGGCGTGCGTGCTGGCGGGTCTGCGGTGGCGTGTGGTACGAGGCGTGAGCGATGGGGAAGGGGACGCGCTGCCGCGGGGGATCGAGGGATGGGTGAGGTCCGACGGCGCGACGCGGTTCAGCCGGGTGGCGTGGGCGTGCGTGACGTCGCCGCGATTGGTTCCGGCGGTGCTGCGACTGGGACGGCGGAGCGGGGCGGCGCTGCGCGAGGCCGGGGCGTCCCTGCGCGGGGTGGTCGAGGATTGGCTCGGCGAGGCTGAGCGTGAGTCGGCGGAGCGGCCGGCGGGGGTGCGGGCGTGAGCGGCGGGGCGCGGGAGACGGTGTCGCGCTGGCCGGTTCCGGACGGGGTAGCGCATGTGGCGTTGATGGGGGGGACGTTCGACCCGGTGCACCGCGGGCACCTGGAACTGGGGCTGGCGGCGCGGAGCGAGATGGACCGGCACGCGGGGATCGCCGCCGGGGCGGGTTGGCTGGTGTTCATGCCGGCGGCGCGGAACCCGCTCAAAAGTTCGGGGCCGGTGCTGAGCGACGCTCGGCGTGTGGAACTGCTGAGGCTGGCGTGTGAAGGGCTGGAGCGGGTGGGGGTTTCCACCCTGGAGATCGAGGACGCCGACGAGGCGGCGCCGGTGAGTTTCACGGTCGACACGCTGCGGAAGCTCGTGACCATGTGCCCGGGGACACGCTTCCGGCTGGTGATGGGAGCGGACTCGGCGCGGGGCTTTCATCGGTGGCGCGGGCCTCGGGAGATTCTGTCCTTGGCGGAGCCGTTGGTGGTCCTGCGGCGGCCGGATGAATCGGCGGAGTCGCTGGTCGCGGCGTTGAAGGAGAGCGGCGCCTGGACGGAGGACGAAGTCGCTCGGTGGCGCGGGTGGGTGGCTTCGACGGGGCTGGTGGACGTGAGCGCCACGCGGGTTCGCCAGCTGGTTTCGGCGGGGGATTGGGGCAGCGCGGAACTGGCGGCGGCATTGCCGGCGGCGGTCCTGGTTCGGTTGAGAGAATGGGGCGGGCGCTGAGCGCACAGGGCGGGTTGCCGAGTCTCTTTGAATGTGGCAGGATGGGGTGTGTCCGCGGGGAGGTGCGTGCGCGACGAGTGCGGGGTGGAGGCCGGGCGGCGCTCGGGCCACCCTGCGGCGGACCCGGTACGGCTGCATCCGTCGCTCGTGGCGGGCGGCGGGGTGGGATCGTGACGCCTGTGGCACGCCCGGAAGCGACCCATCATGACAGTTCTTCCGAAGCCGATACGCGCAACCGGTCACGCCGGGCTCGCTCGCCGAGCGGGCCGACTTCAACAAGGACGGCGCGGTGAATACCGCCGATCTCACGTTCTTTCTGAACAGGTCCGGCGTGCCCTGTCCATGATGCGACCTCTGGGTCGAGCGCCGGCGTCATCGAGGGGAAGCGGGCGCACATTTGGTGCTCGTGAGCTCTTCCGCGGATTCTCGCAATCTCGATCACACCGCTTGCCTCTCGCGGATTCCTATTGGAAGGTTGATCGACTGTGGCGCGGCTCGAGGTCCGATTCCGCGTCTGAGGGAGACCATGAGAAACACCATCCGAACCGCCGCCGCCGCCGTTTTTACCGCTTCGGGCTCGGCCCTCGCCGCGCCGATCCCGGTCACGAATTTCGGATTCGAGGCCAACGTGATCCCCGTGAACACGTTCGCGGCGTTGATCCCGCAGGGGTGGCAGGTCCATGACCCCAACGGAATCCTTGACCAAGGCATCGACGCGGTGGGCGTGATCCGCCCGACCAACATTTCTTTCTTCCCGAACGGGACGACCGAGGGCGTGAACGCCGCGCTGATCTTCCTGGCCGGAGATGTCGGCGGCGGCGAGGTCGGCCTGGCGCAGACCGTCGCCGCGTCCCTTCAGCCCGGCACCCGGTACACCCTGCGCGTCGACGTCGGCAACATCGCCTCGGGCACCAGCGTCCCGCCGAACCCCGTTCAGTTCTTCAATCTCGACGGCTTCCCCGGCTACCGCGTCGACCTGCTCGCCGGCGGCGTCGTCATCGCGTCCGACAACAACACGCTCGGCGCCAGCATCCCCGAAGGCGAGTGGCGTGAGAGTGTCGTCGCCTTCGACGCGCCCCCCGGCCACCCGCTGCTGGGCACGCCGCTGCGGATTCGGCTGGTGAACCTCAACATCCCCGGCACGCCGCAGGCCCCCGGCATCGAGGTGGACTTTGACAACGTGCGTCTCGACGCGTCGCCCACGCCCCCGCCCGCCTGTGTCGGCGACCTCAACAACGACGGCGTGGTGAACACCGTTGATCTCACCAACTTCCTCGGACGTTTCGGCGGCCCCGCCGCGGGGGGCCCCGGCGGCCCCGGCGATTTCAACAACGATGGAGCCGTGGACACCGCCGACCTGATCGTGTTCCTCGGCCGGATCGGCGCGACCTGCCCGTGAGGGGAGGCGTCTGTCACCGGGCACCGGTCCTCCGCGGCAAGGAAGGAACACTCCGACGCGAGCGAGCCCCGAAGCCCGAACCCCATCACCGATTGCCCCCAAACCCTGAAGCAAGACGCCCGGACCCCGACGACCTTGGCGGCGGATGCGGCCTCATCCGAGAGCGGGGCCTACCATCCCGGCTCCGCATGAGCACCCAGACCACATCATGCCCGGACGCGGCGAACGCCGTCCGAACGGTCTCCTTCGTCAGCCTCGGCTGCCCGAAGAACCTTGTTGATTCGGAGAAGATGCTCGGCCTGCTCGCGCAGGACGGCCTCGAAGTTGTCTCGCACGATCCCTCGGCGGAACTCGACCCGGCCGACGCGATCGTCGTCAACACCTGCGGCTTTCTTGAGGCGTCGAAGGACGAGTCGCTCGGGGTGATCAAGGACGCGATCGCGCTGAAAGAGCGCGGGCAGGTCAAGCGGGTCGTCGTCGCCGGGTGCCTCGTGCAGCGCCACCGCGCCAAGATGCTGGAATGGGCCCCCGGGATCGACGCGATGATCGGCGTCTTCGACCGCGACCACATCGTCCACGCGGTGCGGGGTCAGCGCCCCGGCGGGACGCGGGCGACCCTCGCCGAGGCGTCGGACCAGCCGCGATACTGGATCGCCGGCAACGCCCTGGCCGCCGCCACCGAGCGCGGGATGCGGGTCACCGGGCTCACCGTCAACGGCAAGGACGGCAAGGGCATCGGCTACTTCGAGGACGATTCGGCGCGTCTGCGCCTCACGCCGAGGCACTACGCGTACCTGCGCGTGAGCGAGGGCTGCAACCAGAACTGCGCCTTCTGCACCATCCCGAGCATCCGCGGGAAGATGCGCTCCAAGCCGCTGGACCGCGTCGCCGCGGAGGCCCGCGAACTGCTCGAAGACGGCGCGTTCGAGTTGAACCTGATCGGCCAGGACACGACGAGCTACGGCGACGACATCGGCGTCGGGTTCGACTTCGATGGCCGGAAAGGCGGCGGCCTTCCGATGCTGCTCCGAGCCGTCAACGACGCGGTGGAGCGCCACGCCGGTGGCGGGGGCAAGGCGGCCGGCTGGGTGCGGCTCATGTACGCCTACCCGACGAACTTCAACGACGACATGATCAGGGCGATCGCCGACCTGCCCCATGTGGTGAAGTACATCGACATCCCGCTGCAGCACGCCAGCAACCGCATCCTCAAGGCCATGCGCCGCAACGTCACCCGCGAGCACCAGGCCGAGCTGATGCACAAGCTCCGGGACGCCGCCCCGGGCATGGCGATCCGCACGACGTTCATCACCGGCTTCCCCGGCGAGACCGAGGCCGATCACGAGGAGTTGATGGCGTTCGTCGACGAGATCGGCTTCGACGCGATGGGCGTCTTCGAGTACTCGCGCGAGCCGGGGACCCCCGCGGGCACCATGGAGGTCGACCCCGCGCTCGCGGTGCCCGCCGAGGTGAAGGCGCGGCGCAAGGCCGAGTTGATGGAGCTGCAGCAGGGCATCGCGTTCAACCAAGCGAAGTTCCTCGCCGAGCAGTTCGATCCGAGAAACCCCGAGACGACCGGCGTGCAGTTCGACATCCTCATCGACAAGGCGATGAAGTCCAGCGTGCGCGACACCGCGGGCGTCACCGAGGCCTACGGCGGCAAGGGCTCGCTCTACTCGGGCCGGGCGTACTTCCAGGCCCCGGACATCGACAGCGTGACGTACGTGACCAGCCGCGAGACGCTCGCGCCCGGCGAACTGGTGCGATGCACGATCGTGGACGCCGACGGGTACGACCTGGTGGCGCGGCCGGTGAGCGAACTGGTGAGGCGTGTCAGCCTGAAGGTGGTTCAGTAGCCCCCCCGAGGGCGTGGGGGGCGGGGAGGGCCAGGGAGCGGGGAGAGCCAGGGGGCGGGGAGAGCCAGGGGGCGGGTGAGGGCTACAGCCGCTTCAACGCATCCACGAGCGTGTCGATGTGCTCCCGCGTGTGCGCCGCCGAGATCTGGCACCGGAGCCGCGCGTGCCCCTCGGGAACCACCGGGTAGCCGAACCCAATGACGTACACGCCCAGTTCCAGCAGCCGCTTGCTCATCGCGATGGCCTTGGCGGTCTCGTGCACGATGATCGGGCAGATGGCGGTGGGGGACTCCAGCACGTCAAAGCCCGCCGCCCGGATCTGCCCGCGGGCGTACGCCACGTTGTCGCGGAGGCGCTGCACGCGCTGCGGCTCGCGGAGCATGATCTCGATGGCCTTGTCCGCGCTGCACGCCGTCGATACCGGCAACGCGTTGCTGAACAGGGTCGGACGGGCCCGCTGCACGATGGTCTCAACGGCGAGCCTCGGCCCGGCGATGTAGCCGCCCGCCGCGCCGCCCAGGGCCTTGCCCAGCGTGCCGGTGAAGAGATCGATCTGCGAGCCCTTCATGCCGGCGTGCTCGTGGGTGCCTCGACCGGTGCGGCCCATGACCCCGGTGCCGTGCGAATCGTCGACCGCCAGCAGCGCGCCGTACTGGTCACACAGCCGGCGCATCGCGGGCAGGTCGGCGATCGAGCCCTCCATGCTGAACACGCCGTCGGTGATGACCCAGATGACGCCGCCGGGGGAGCCGGCGGCGAGTGCCGATCTCGCCTCGGCCAGCTTCGATTCAAGCGCCGACAGGTCGTTGTTGGGGTAGACGTACCGGTTCACCCCTTTCTTGATCACCGAGCACAGCCGGATCGAATCGATGATGCAGGCGTGGTTCAACGCGTCGCTGATGATCGCGTCGCCGGGTTCGCACAGCGTCGGGAACACCGCTTCGGTCGCGTTCCAGCAGCTCACGAAGGTGTACGACGCCTCCTGCTCGAGCATCTCGGCGATGCGTCGCTCCAGCGCCAAATGGGGCGTGAACGTGCCGCAGATGAACCGCACGCTCGCCGTGCCGGCCCCGTAATCGCGGAGGCCCTTCAGCCCGGCCTCGACGACTTCGGGATGATCGGCAAGCCCGAGATAGTTGTTCGAGCAGAAGCACAGGGCCTCATTCGTCGAGCCGTCGGGCTGCTTGAGGCGGACCACCGGGCCCATCGGGGAATCGATGGTCTGGAGAATCTTGTACTCCCCGCGCTCGCGGAGGCCGGACAGGAGCGAGGCGGCGCGTCGTGCGAAGGGGTGGTCGGCGTTCATGGGCCGATTGTTGGAGGGCGGAGCCGGGGCCGTCGTCGCGGCGTTCAGGATCGACGCCTACCATCCCGCCCATGCTCCGGAAGGTCCTCTATTCCAAGATTCACATGGCGGCCGTCACCGGCGCCAAGCCGGCGTACAACGGCTCCATCATGATCGACCCGCTCATCCTCAAGGAGGTGGGCCTGCGTGCCAGCGACGCCGTCGTCGTGGCCAACTGTCGGACCGGGGCGAGGTTCGAGACGTACATCTTCTGGGGCGAGCCCGGCTCGAAGGCCTGCGAAGTCCGCGGGGCGGCGGCCCACTTGGTTGAGCCCGGCGACCGCGTCATCGTGATGCACTACGCGATGATGGACGACCGCGAGTACGCCGCGCACCGCCCGCGGGTGGCGCTCATGCGCGAGGACAACTCGATCGAACAACTCATCCGGTACGAACCGACGATGGGCTGAGCGGCCCTTCGTGGCGCCGGTTTCGAACCGCCGCGGGGGGACCCGGCTCCGCGGGCAAGCCCGAGGCGGGCCCGCGAAGGGCCCGCTCACAGCGCGACATAGGCGCGCAGCCCTTGCAGCCCGCCCTCGCGCCCGAAGCCGCTCTCCTTGTAGCCGCCGAAGGGCGACGCCGCGTCGAACTGGTTGTAGGTGTTGCACCACACGACGCCGGCCTTGAGCCTCCCGGCCATCTCGAAGATCTTGGACCCCTTGTCGGTCCACACCCCGGCGGCCAGGCCGTAGGGCGTGTTGTTGGCCTTCTGCAGGGCTTCCTCCGGCGTTCGGAAGGTCATGACGGCGAGCACGGGGCCGAAGATCTCCTCGCGGGCGATGCGGTGGCTCTGCTGCACCCCCGTGAAGAACGCGGGCCGGCAGAAGTAGCCCTTGCTCGGCAGCGGGCAGTTGGAAGGCTCGCGGAGCACGGCCCCCTCTTCGACGCCGACGCGGAAGTACTCGGTGATGCGCCGCAGCTGCTCCTTCGAGTTGATCGCCCCGACGTCGGTGTTCTTGTCCATCGGATCGCCGACACGCAGGCTCGCCAGCCGGATCTCGAGCTTCCGCGTGACATCGTCCGCGATGGATTCTTGCACCAGCAGCCTCGAGCCCGCGCAGCACACGTGCCCTTGATTGAAGTAGATGCCCGAGATGACGCCCTCGACCGCCTGATCGATGCTCGCGTCCGCGAAGATGATGTGCGGCGATTTCCCGCCCAGTTCCAGTGTGAGTTTCAGCCCGCGCGGCGCGGCGAGCGCCGCGAGTTTCTTACCCACCTCGGTCGAGCCCGTGAAGGCGAGTTTGTCGATCCCGCCGTGGTTCGCCAGCGCGGCGCCCGCCCGCCCGTCGCCGGTCACGATGTTCACGACCCCCGGCGGCACGTCGCACTCCCGGATGATCTCCGCGAGCCGCAAGGCGGTGAGCGGGGTGGTCTCCGCGGGCTTGAGCACGACGGTGTTGCCGCACGCCAGAGCCGGGGCGATCTTCCACGCCGCCATCAGCAGCGGGAAGTTCCAGGGGATGATCTGGGCGCACACGCCCAGGGGGCGCGGATCGCGGTTGGGGAACGCGTACCGCAGTTTGTCGGCCCATCCCGCGTGATAGAAGAAGTGCTGCGCCGCCAGCGGGAGATCCACGTCCCGCGATTCCTTGATCGGCTTGCCGCCGTCCATGGTCTCGAGGACCGCCAGCTCGCGCGCCCGTTCCTGCAGCCGTCGCGCGATGCGGAACAGGTACTTCCCGCGCTCCTTGCCGGGCAGCGCGGCCCACTTCGGGAACGCGGCGCGGGCGGCGCCGACGGCACGGTCCACGTCCTTCTCGGTCGCCTGCGTCACCCGCGAAAGAACACCCTCGGTGGCCGGGTTGATCGTCTCGAACCTGGCGTCCTTGCCGATCCCCGCGCCCCGAACGAACCGGCCGTTGATGAACAGATCGTACTCGGGCGCGATGGCGACTTTGGTCGTCTCGGGCGCGGGGGCGTAGTCCCACGCGTTGCCGAAGCGGAGGGCCGGGGCGGGAGCGGCGTCGCCCGCGGGGCCGGGCGTGCGCCCGCGGCGTCGGGAGTCGGCGTCGGAGCCGCGTGCCTCGACCGCGTGCCCGTTTGCTTCGTGAGTGGCCATGGAGCGATTGTACGGGGGGGAGCGGTTCCAGAGCGTCCCGCGCGATCACTCGGCGGCCCGGATGGACGTCACCACGAGGCGCCGCGTCGGGCCGCGCTCCACGAGGTCACGCGTCACCAGCCGCCCCGTGACCGTGACGCGCTTCCCCTC
>CAZDYM010000008.1:0-7699 GCA_964509325.1 uncultured Phycisphaeraceae bacterium | reverse complement strand
GCGTGAAAGCCTCCAGTTCGACGGCCTCGCCGGGAAACTGCGGCGAATCGGCGAGTGCCCAACCAGTGGTCTCGGCTCCGATGGCCATCAGGCCGCCCCGCAGGACGCCGGTGTACTCGGTGACGGTTGCGTCGGGCTTCGGTGTCTCGGGCGCGGAGGCGGGCGGCGAAGTGGGGGCGGGCGGGGAAGTGGGGGCGGCGACCGGCTCGGGGACCGGTCCCGCCGATGGCGACGGCTGCGGGGCGGCGCGTGCGGGCGGCGCCGTTGATGGGGCGCCGTCAACCGATGTCGAACGCGCATCCTTGCAGCCCGGCATCAGGCTTGCCGTGAGGGCCGCGGCGAGCACCCCCGTTCCAGCCGAGCCCCACGCGCACGCACGGGGCCGCTGCCCGAAAGCCCGCCCGCGCCGAATCACACGCATGATCGCCATCGAAACGCTCCAAAGTGGCCCGATCGTTGCGGGGGAACGGTCAAGGCCCGGCGTTCGCGCCCTTGCGTTCGCGCCGGCCCTGGCTCCTCACGCCTCCGCGAAGTCGTAGCCGGCCATGTAGCACCCGCGCTTCAGCCGCGCCAACTGCATCAAAATGTCGTTCGTCAACGTCGAAGCGCCGAAGCGGAAGAAAGCGGACGTGAGCCAATCGTCGCCGACCGTCTCCTTCACCATCACGAGGTAGTGCAGCGCCTGCTTGGCGGTGCGGATGCCGCCGGCGGGCTTCACGCCGATGCGGACCCCCGTCCGCAGGTAGTGGTCGCGCACCGCTTCGAGCATCACCAGCGTCACGCCCATCGTGGCGGCGGGCTGCACCTTGCCCGTGCTGGTTTTGATGAAGTCGCCCTCGGTCAGGCCCGCCTGCATCGACAGGTCCGAGGCCAGCCGCACCAGGTCGTAGGTCTCCAGTTCGCCGGTCTCGAGGATCACCTTCAGGTGCGCCCGCCGCCCGCCGGAGCCTCCAACCGATGTCTGCTCGCACACCCGCTTCACCTGCTCGATCTCGCGCTGCATCTCGTCGAACCGCCCGGCCAGGAAGGTGCCCCGCGCGATCACCATGTCGATCTCATCCGCGCCGGCCTCGATGGCCCGGCGTGTGTCGTCCAGACGCACCTCGAGCGGGTACTGACCGCTCGGGAACCCCGTCGCCACGCTCGCAACGTGAACACCCGTCCCCCTGAGCGCCGCCGCCGCCGTCGCGACCATCGACGGATACACGCACACCGCCGCCACGCTCGGGAGCGACCCGTCGCCGACGTCCGGCGTCACCGCCTTGCGGCACAGACTCCGCACCTTCTCCGGCGAGTCCTTGCCCTCCAGCGTCGTCAGGTCGAGCATCGACAACGCGAGCCGGAGCCCGGCTTCCTTCGCGGCGTTCTTGATTGAGCGCCGCGTGAACGACGCCGCCCGGGCGTCGGCCATCACGCGGTCCACGGTGGGGGAAAACATGTCGAAGGGTAGGGAGCACGCCCGCGGCGCGAACCGCCCGACGCCGTCCTTGCTCAACGGCCCCGGACCTCCTAGACTCCGCCTCACACCAGCGGGGTGTAGCGCAGCTTGGTAGCGCGTCTGGTTCGGGACCAGAAGGTCGCAGGTTCAAATCCTGTCACCCCGATTGAACGACAAACGCCCGCGAGGACCTTCCCGCGGGCGTTGGGGTTGATGGTCTCTCCAGGGCGTGGGTTCGGCATCATCGCCTTCGATGGGGGATCGAGCCGTTCGCTTGCTGCGTTCGGCCGCTTGCGATGCTCAGCCCCGCCTCTTCCGTCGCTTCATCCTTGACGATCCTCGGGAACCGCTTCCGCGGGGTGCGATCGGCCATGATCCGATTGGCTGGCCCCGGGGTCTGGCGGCCAAGCAGCGGCTCGGGCACGCCGGCGTCGGGCACGCCGTCTTTCGCCGTGAGGCTCGCGTACCGAACACATCGGGCGTGTCCAGCCGCTCGGTCTCGCGCTCCCTGGGCCAGCGGAACGAGTTGGAGGGTCGGTGAAGGAGACCGTCAGGGGCACGCCTGCCCGAAGCGTCCGAGGAACACCACCAGGTCCGCCGTGTTGACCGTGCCGTCGCCGGTCAGGTCGGTCGGCGTCCCGGGGGGCACGGCGAGGCCGAACGCGCCGAGGAAGATGACCAAGTCCGAGGTGTTGACGACGCCGTCGGAGTTCAGGTCCCCCGGGCACGACGCCGGGGGCGCGGCCCAGAAGCCGCCCGTGATCGTCGTGCCGTCCGGTGCGGTGCGGGGAACGGTCGAGTCGGGCTGGGAGAGCGTTCCCTGCAGGCGGAAGGCGCCGGCGCTGACGCGCGAGCCGCCGGCGTCGAGCGTCCACCAGTGGATCGCGTACTGGGCCCGAGTCGACGAGGCGCCCGCGCCAAGCACGGCGGCGGCGAGGATGCAACGCGTGATCTGAGTGCTGAGAGGCATGACAAACTCCGAGGATGGGTGCGGGGGTTTGAGAACCGCCGGGCGGGTCCGAGGCCGATCCGGAACAGGCCCGAGGACAGGCAACGGGCAGCGTGGACACCGGCGCGAGGCGGAGGGAACGACGGGTCAGTTCGACGCGCCGATCACCACCACGCCGGGCGAAGCGATGACCTGCATCGGCTTCACGAAGGTGACCTTCTCCGGATAGAAACCGGCCTCGACGAAGATCTTGTTGACCGGGCCGACGCACTGGGAAAGTCCGCCGTTGATCCCGAAGGTTGGCTTGGCGAACGTGCCGGCCTCCTGACCGATGACCGCTCTGGACCTGCTGACCCACACCTCGGTCGCGACCGAACCGGACCAGGCGAGCGAAGAGAGCTCGTCGCCGAGCGAGCCGAGGTCGGGGAGGCCCGAGAACGCGTTGAGGCTGAACATCGGGACGTTCGTGCCGCCGCCGTTGACGTCCGTCCGGCCCGCGATGGTCAGCCCGGCGGGGATGCAGTACGAGATGCTGTGGGTCTTGTCGTTGAAGTCGTCGATGGTGCCGAGGAAACTGGTCCACGATTCCATGGCCCTGTCCTGGAAGTCCAGGATGATGCTGCGCCCTTCGTAGTTCTGGTCCTCGTACAACTCGACGTGCGCGGTGCCCGGCCCGGGGTTCGAGATGGCGTTGACGAACCACGGCCGGATCTCGACGAACTGCATGAAGTTCGGCGGCTGCTGCTCCACGCCCGAGGCGGTGAACCTCGGCTCGTTGCCGTAGCCGTGCGGAGCGCCGTAGAGGATCAGCGACCCCGAGGGGCTGACGTGCACGCCGCCCGCGGCGACAAAGTTCGCCTTGTAGCCGGAGGTGTCCTCGTTGAAAACAAACGACTTCGCGGCGCGCAGGATCAGCTGCATGTAGTTGACGGGCGAGCCGGTCATCACGACCTCGAACAGGTCCGCCTGGTCCTGCCCGAGGTAGAACGGCGACCCGCACGACTCGCGCTTGGTGGTGGCGATCAGGTACAGCCTCCCGTCGTCGTTGCGGACAAAGCCGTAGTGCTGGTGCGCGTCGGTGCCGTCGGAGCAGCCGGTCTGGCCGTTGTTGTCCCAGGGCCACTCGTAGCCCGAGGTCCCGAAGTTGTTGGTGCTCTGGCTCCAGCGGAACGCCTGCGTGAAGGTGATGGCCGGGTCCCGAAGGTTGGTGGTGGACGAGAGATAGCCCACCAGCGTCTGGCCCGAGTCGATGCCCCCGATGAGCACAAGGTACTTGCCGTCGCTCATCCGGGTGACGGCGAGCGTGCCCGCCTTGGCGTCGTTCAACGGGACGAGGGAAACAGGCACCGGCGCCGCCGGGTTCGAGATGTCGAAGATCGCGAACGCGGAGGCCGCGCCGAAGCTGTTCCCGGCCCGTTTGTCCTCGAGCGGGGTGAGCAGCGCGTCCCCGATCACCGTGAGGTTGCCGGGGTGGCGCCAGCTCCAGAAGCCCGGATTGACCGGGCCCTGCGTGCCGTCGAAGACGAACCGGGCCACCGGCGCGTCGCTCGACGGCGGGAACGTGAAGCGTGTGCTGTAGTTCGTGACGCCGTCGCTCTCGTAGCCGATGCGGTTGGAGCGGAACCGCTCACCCAGCACGTCACGCGAGCCCATCAGCACCGTCGTGATGTAGCCCGGCGACGCCGGCGTGTCCGACTTGCCCGCGACGCTGACGTAGATGCACGGGTTCCCGGGCCTCACCGAGCGGGCGATCCCCTGGACGTGCCCATCGGACGTCCAGCCGGTGAAGTACGGCAGCGGGAAGAACGGGTTCAGGTTGAACCCCAGCGCCTCAGGGTACTTCTTCAACGACGTGAACTGCCGAAGAAGATCGATGGCGACCGGGTTGTCGTCCTGGGCCCGGGCCGCGGGGGCCGCGAGCAGGGTCGCCAGAAGTGCGGTGATGAGACGGTTCATGGAGACTCCTTCCGGAAAGGGGGATGTGTCGGGATACCCGCCGGTCCTGGGCGGGACGAGGCCTCACGGAGCACCCAAACAACGATGCGCGAGCGTCGGCGGCTGATCTGGCGGCATGGAGGGCCGCGGCCCGACCGCCGCCCCGTCACGCACGGCGGGGCGCGGTGCGTGAAGCCGATCTGTTGCTGGGGGGGCGAGTCGGGCGAGAGGGAGAGGCGGCCTCACTGCAGATTCACGAGCACCAACACGAGCCCGCGGCCCTTGTCGAGCCCGGTCATGGCCTTGCCGATCACCGCGCCGTTCGAGCGCGACGCGTCCGCCGCCTTCATCGCGTGCCCCGGCACGTCGGACGTGGTCAGCATGTCGCCGGGCCGGATCGCCCCCGACGCGTCCGCGTCGGCGTACGCCCACACGCGCCCGGTCATCGCCACGGGGTGCTCGCCGTCGGCCATCGCGGCGCCTTCCTGACGCAGCACCATCCCGGTATTCACACCACCCGCGCCGCTGATGACGCCCGCCACCCCCCGGTCGTACGCGCCGGTGGAAAGACGCAGCGCGCCCGGCCGGGACGGGTCGATCGAGACGAGCATCCCGGGCTTCACCGTGTGCTCGTCGTCGCCCGTGCAGTCGGTCACGTCGAAGGGCTCGGCGATGTCCGAGCCGCCGAGGATCTCCAACACGTTCGTCTTGATCCGCCCGTTGACTTGCAGCGGCGCCGTCGGCGTGGCGGTGCCGATGCCGATGTGACCCGACGCGTGGGACACCGTCATCGCGGGCGTCCCCGACGAGGACCGGTACACCCCGAGGTTGTTGTCGCCCGCGTTCTTCTGGACCGTCCACATCACCGTCCCGCGGTCGGCGAAGCGGTAGGCCGCTTCCAACGCGGAACCGCTGCCGCTATCGACCATGATCGCGGCGGTGGAGTCGCGACGAACCGTGAAGTCCGCCCCCGTGTTGATCCCCCCGATGCCCCAGCGGCCCGCCGCGTCACGCGAAACGCCCTCCAGCCGGAGCGCGTAGGGGATCGCGCTCAGCGCCTGGCGCGGGAGCGTCGTCCACGTCGTCGTGCCCTGCGGGCGCACGTCGATCTGCAGCCAGCGTCCCGAACCGTTGTTGAACGCGTTCCCGGTGCTCGATCCGAAGTCAAAGACCGCGTTGAACAGACCGTTCACCACGTTCACGTTCGACACCTGGTGGCTCGCGAGCTCGGGCCCGCCCGTGCTCGCGGCGTACGCGGCGAAACGCATCTCGAACAGCCCGTTCGCGGGCAGGTTGTTCAGGTCCAGTCGCCCCTGATAGGTGAGCGAGGTGGGCGTCGTGCTCTGGGCGCTGGCGAAACCGCCGAGGTTCATGACCGCGGCGATCGACAACCCGGCGAGCAGCCGAGCAACAGTGTCTTGAGTGGCGCGATTCAGGCTCATGGCAGGCTCCGAGGTGAGTGGGTGAACCAAGCGGCGCTCCGCGGCGGGGGCGTCGAGGGGCAGTCCCTCAACAGCACCTGCGGAATCCGCCGACCTTCTCCCTCACCCGGTCTGCAAAATGCCCCCGTATCCTCTTCGGACCCATCCGAACGAAACCCCAATACCATTCTGCTCGTGGCAAAGCCCTCCGACGTCACCCTCCTGCTGAGCGCGCTGGCAGACGGCGACCGCGCCGCGGCGGACCAACTCTTACCGCTGCTCTACGCCGAGCTGCGCGCCCTCGCGGGCGCCATGTTCAAGGACGAGCGTGCGGCCCACACGCTCCAGCCCACGGCACTCGTGCACGAGGCGTTTCTCAGGCTGGTCGGCACGCCCGCCGACTCGCAAACCGCCCCCGCCGCGAGCAGCCGCGCCCATTTCCTCGCCCTCGCCGCCAAGGTGATGCGTCAGGTGCTCATCGACCACGCCCGCGCCCGGAACGCGGCCAAGCGCAACCACGGGCAGGTCGCCTCCAACGCCACCATCGCGCTGGACCGCACGCCGACGCCCGATTCGGCACAGCCCGACATCCTTGACCTCGACGCCGCGCTCGGGGAACTGGCGGTCCTCTACCCGCGGGCGGCCCACGTCGTCGAGATGCGCGCCTTCGGCGGCCTCACCGACCCGGAGATCGCCACGCTGCTGGGCGTGAGCCGCGCCACCGTCGAGCGCGACTGGACCCTGGCCCGCAACTGGCTGAAACGCCGGCTCGGGAACCCCGACGCCGAACCCCGAACCAGCGAGGGCACGCCGTGAGCGCCCCGTTGCACGAGCGAGTCGCCGCGGCCATCGAAGCGGCCCCGAGTCACCTCAAGGGGTCCGACCTGCTCCGGCACATCGAGGCCGCCCACCCCCAGGACCGCGAGCTCATCGAGGAGTGCCGCGCCCTGCTCAGCCCGGGCACCACCACCGACACGCTGCCCGGCTTCGCCTCCGGCTCGGGCGCCGCGTCGCGGGCGGCGCTGGAGCGCCTCCACGACCGCCTGCTCTCCGGCGGCACGCTGTCGCCGACCCTCGACGCCGGCCCCGCCGCCACGGGCGCGCCACGGCGCGAGACCCCAACGAACATCGGCCCGTACCGCGTCCTGCGCGAGCTCGGCGAGGGCGGCATGGGCGTCGTCTACGAAGCCGAGCAGCCCAACCCCAGACGACGGGTGGCGATCAAGGTCATCCGTGCCGGCCCCGCCCTCCGCGCCGAGCTCGCCGCCCTGGCCCGGTTCCGCAACGAGGCCCAGGCCCTCGCCACGCTCAAGCACCCCGGCATCGCCCAGATCATCGAGTCGCACATCGACGACTCGGGCGCGCCGGGCGGACCCGGCGCCGCCGGCGCCGCCGCGTACTTCGTCATGGAGTTTGTCGAGGGCCCGTCGCTCACGGCCTTCGCCGCCGCCGCCAGGCTCTCGCACAACGACCGCGTCGAGCTGCTCGCCAAGGTCTGCGACGCTGTGCAGCACGCCCACCAGAAGGGCGTCATCCACCGCGATCTCAAGCCCGCCAACATCCTCGTCGAGCAGCAACCCGGCTCCGCCCCGCAGCCGAAGGTGCTGGACTTCGGCGTGGCCAAACTGACGCAAGGCGACGAACCCGGCGCGACGCTCGCCGCGGACGCCGCCCGAATCGTCGGCACCCTCGCGTACATGAGCCCCGAGGCCCTCGACACGGGCGGCGCCGGCGTCGACACCCGCGCCGACGTGTACGCCCTGGGCGTCATCCTGTATGAACTGCTCTCGGGCCGCCTGCCCATCGACGTCTCCGGCGCGACCATCACGCAGGCCGCCCACCGCGTCCGCGACCACCTCCCGGCCCCGCTGGGGCAGCACAACCCCGCGCTCCGCGGGGACCTCACGCTCATCGCCTCCACCGCGCTCGCCAAGGACCGCGAGCGGCGCTACGCCT
>CAZDYM010000007.1:0-23990 GCA_964509325.1 uncultured Phycisphaeraceae bacterium | reverse complement strand
GACCATCACTCCGGGGCCGGGCACGGGCGCCGCGCCGCCGCGCGCTGCTGAGCGCGCCGCGCCTGCGGGAGTCTCGGGTTCGAAGGTGCTCGTCGCCACGGTTCCGCCAATGATACGGCCCGTGTCCGCGCACCGAGTCCCCGCCTTCGCGGCCCGCGGGGCACCGAACGCCGCCCCTACGCCTCGACCAGTTCGTACCACCCCTTCCCGTCCTCCCGCACGCCGAACACCGGGTGCCCGTGCTCGTGGTCCAGCACCAGCACCCAGTTCTCCCGCGCCGCCCGCGACAGCAGCCGGGCCCGCTCCTGCATCGACGTGTAACTCTCCACGTCGTACGCCATGTTGGTCGTCGGCCGCGCGTGCAGCCGCGTCGGCATGACATCCGGCACGAACACCACCGTCCGACCCCGTTCGTCGGTGAACCGCACCCCCTGCTGGCCCCAGGTATGCCCCGGGATGGGCCACACCGTGATCCCCGGCACCACCTCGCGCTCGCCTTCCACGGGCATCACCCGCTCGGCGACCTCCGCCGTCAGGTGGTTCCGCAGGTACGTCTTGTGCATCGTCGACTTGTTCGCCAGCGCGTCCTCCCACTCCCGCTTCTGCGTGACCACCCGCGCCTCCGGGAACACCAGCGCGGGGGGATCGTCCGGCCCCGCGCCGGGCCTGGCGCGGCGCGTCAACCCGCCCGCGTGGTCAAAGTGCAGGTGGGAACAGATCACGTGCGACACGTCCTTCGGGTCGCAGCCCACCTCGTGCAACGCGACCTGCACCGACCGGTCCTCCTGCCGGTACAGGGCCCGCTCCTTGTCGGGGAACTTGTCCCCGATGCCCGTCTCGATCACCACCAGCTGCTTCGGGCCCGGCCCGCGAGACTCGAGCAGCAGGCAGTTGCACTGCATCGGGATGCGGTGGCTCTCATCCACGGCGCCGGGCCCATCGGCGGGGAACCACTTCATCCACACCACCCGGGGGATGATCCCGAACATCGCGCCGCCGTCGAGCCAGAACTCGCCCGCGCGCAGCACGCGCCAAGACCATCGCGCCGCGGGGGCTTCCGGGGGGCGGCGGGCGCGAAGAGCGGCATCGTGAGAAGCGGCATCTGGCATCGGGGTACCCTCGAACGGTTCGCGAGCGAGGGTACGCCCCGCGCAACGCCCGGGCATGATGCCGCTTTCTCCGCTTGCTCCGCCCTCCCCGCGCCACGAAAGACGCCGACCGCCGGCGCGGCGAATAATCAACCCGATGGCCACGCAGCGCTGGGTCTCCCCGACCGTCAAAGCCCCCGACGAGGAGCAGTTCTCGCTCGCCCTCCGCCCGGCCCGCCTCGACGAGTACGTCGGCCAGCGCGCCATGATCGAGCGCCTCCGCATCTCCATCGAAGCCGCACGCGGGCGCGCGGACCCCCTGGAGCACCTCCTGCTCCACGGCCCGCCCGGCCTGGGCAAGACCACCCTCGCCCACGTCATCGCCGCCGAGATGGGCTCGCAGGTCCACGTCACCAGCGGCCCGGCCCTCACCAAGGGCAGCGACCTCGTCGGCCTGCTGCAACGCCTCAAACCGCGCGACGTTCTGTTCATCGACGAGATCCACCGGTTGCCGATCGCCGTCGAGGAGTTCATCTACCCCGCCATGGAGGACGGGCGGATCGACATCGCGATCGATCAGGGCATGAACGCCCGCACCGTCTCGATCGCGCTCAAGCCCTTCACGCTCATCGGCGCGACCACCCGCGCCGGGCTGCTCTCGGCCCCGCTGCGCTCCCGCTTCGGCCTCACCCACCACCTCGAGTACTACCCACCCGCCGACCTGCTCAAGATCGTCACCCGCAGCGCCGCGCTGCTGGGCATGGCCGCCGACGCCGGCGCCCTCGACGCCATCGCCCACCGCAGCCGGGGCACCCCCAGGATCGCGAACCGGCTGCTGCGCCGCGTCCGCGACTACGCCCAGGTCCGCGCCAACGGCCGCGCCGCCGCCCGCACCGTCGATGAAGCCCTCTCCCTCGAAGGCGTCGACGCGCTCGGCCTCGACGAACTCGACCGCAAGTACCTCACCACCATCATCAAAACCTACAAGGGCGGCCCGGTGGGATTGGAGGCGGTCGCGGCGACGATGGGCGAGGACTCGGGAACCCTCGAAGACGTCGTCGAGCCGTACCTCCTCCAGATCGGCTTCCTGGCCCGCACCCGTCGCGGCCGCCAACTCACCGCCGACGCCGCCACCTACCTCGGCGTGAGCGTCGCCTCCGTCGCGCCGCTGGCGAGCGCCGGCACCGACGGGCTCTTCGAGGGGTGAAGCAGCGACGCGCCGCCGACCCCTCCGCCGGTCGCGCCGCCGCTCCACAACCTCCGTGGCCCCGTGGAACACTCAGCACTCTCAAGGAACCAAGGATGGCTGGGCGGCGCGACGCCCCGACCGCTTCAACCCGCCGCCCCTACCATCCGCCCCATGAGTTCCCCCACCCCCCCAAAGTCCACCAACATCCACTGGCACGAAGGCAACCTCACCCGCGACGAGCGCTGGGCCGCGCTCAAGTGCAAGGGCTGCACCGTGTGGTTCACCGGCCTGTCCGCCTCCGGCAAGTCCACCATCGCCAGCGCCCTCGAACAGGTCCTGGTCCATCGCGGCGTGCCTGCCTACCGCCTCGACGGGGACAACATCCGCTTTGGCCTCAACAACAACCTCGGCTTCTCCGCCGAGGACCGCGCCGAGAACATCCGCCGCATCGGCGAGGTGGCCAAACTCTTCGCCGACGCGGGCCTGGTGACGCTGACCAGTTTCATCAGCCCCTACGCCGCCGACCGCGACAAGGCCCGCGCCGCGCACGAGAAGGCCGGCCTGAGGTTCATCGAGGTCTACGTCGACGCCCCCATCGAGGTGTGCGAAGCCCGCGACCCCAAGGGCCTCTACAAGAAAGCCCGCGCCGGCGAGATCAAGGGCTTCACCGGCATCGACGACCCGTACGAGCCCCCGACCAAGCCGGAACTGGTGCTGAAGCCCGCGACCATGAGTGTCGAGGATTCGGTGAAGGCGTGCCTGGCGCATCTCGGGCTTGTGTGATCGCGCGATCGATGGCCGTCGTTCGGACGGGCTCATCGACGAGCGCGGAGCGCCGCTTTCCGCGCATTCTCCGCGCGTGTAATGCGCTCGCGATGCTGCTCAAAGGAAGCCTTGAGCGCCTTCAGGTGACTCCTGTGCGGGCCCTTGAGGACCAGATGGCTCGACCGGACCGCCGAGAGTCGATCCTTCGCCATTTTCAGATGATCCCCGATGCTGTTGAGCGTCTCACGATCTCGATCATCAACCGCCTCACCCCGCTCGACGCTCAGACTCGTGCAGCCTTGATTGGCGGCGGAGGCGGCCTCGGGGATCGTGTTCGCGGCGTTGATGCCGGCGATCGCCCGGTCCGCTCTCGAAGCGGCAAAGGCCTCGTACATCTCGACCACCGCGTCCCCGCCGGAGACATAATCACGCACGACCGCGGTGACTTCGGCGCTTGTTGATGCGAGCGCCGTCGTCGCGACCAGCAGAACTGAGGTCAGCCCAACCGTGAGGGATCTGTTCATACGAGACTCCTTTCCAATCCTGCCGAGACGCGATTCCCGTAGGAGGCCCAAATCTTCAGCCCGTCCGGTCGTCCGCCTTGGCTTACGTTGAGAGAGACCTCGCCTGCCCGGTGCGGCGCTGCCGCTCCGGAAAACATGCGCGTATCCTCAAGCCCATGTCCGACCACACCCGCCGCCTCGAAGCCGCTCTTCACGCCGTCGCCCTTGCCGCGCGGGTCTGCCGGGCCGTCCAGTCGCGTCGCCACGACATCATCTCGGCGTCCAAGGACGACAAGAGCCCCGTCACCGTCGCCGACTTCGCGTCGCAGGCCGTCGTCGCCCACACGCTGAAGCAGGCTCTGGGTCGGCTCACGCTCGTCGGCGAAGAGGACGCCGCGATGCTCCGCGAGCGCGCCGCCGCCGGCGACCGCACCCTCATCGACGCCGTGGTGGATGCCGCCCGCATCTCGTGGCCCCACGCCTCCGCCGACCAGATCCTCGACGCCATCGACCTCGGCGGCGCCGATCCGACCCGCGACGGGCTCCACGGCTTCTGGACCCTCGACCCCATCGACGGCACCAAGGGCTTCCTCCGCGGCGAGCAGTACGCCGTCAGCCTCGCCTGGATCGAAGGCCCCGCGCCCGTCATCGGCGTGCTCGCCTGCCCGAACCTCTCCCGCGACTTCTCCCGCCCTTTCGACGAGCCCGACCCCGTCGGCGTCATCTACTTCGCCCAGCTCGGTGGCGGGCTGTACGAACTCACCTGCGATGAGCCTTTGAAATCGCGCAACGCGGCAAGCGCCGGAACCGACGCACACAACCCCGTTCACATCCGCCGACTCGAACCCGCCCCCGGCGAGCCCGTCCGCCTGTGCGAGAGCGTCGAGTCCGCCCACTCCGATCACAGCGCCTCCGAACGCGTCCTCGAAAAACTCGGCGAACCCGACCAGCCCGCACGCCTCGACAGCCAGGCCAAGTACGCCGTCGTCGCCCGCGGCCAGGCCGACATCTACCTCCGCCTGCCCTCGAAAAAAGGCTACGTCGAGCGCATCTGGGACCACGCCGCCGGAGCGCTCGTGGCGGTCGAGGCCGGCTGCGCCGTCACCGACGCACGCGGCAACGCGCTGGACTTCTCCCACGGCCGCGGCCTCGAAAAAAACTCGGGCATCCTCGTCGCACCGCCGGCGCTCCACGGCAGAGCCCTCCGCGCCATCGAAGAGGTCCTGCGGGACGAAGTCAAGACCTGATTCGGGCGGCACCCGCCCCCGGCGGCACCGGTTCCCGGCGCCATCATCAGGCCGCAACCCGCCCGGCGCGCCGCGGTAGACCGACCGGGGATCACGCACCCACGGGTCCCGGAGCGTTCCTCCAACCTCCGGGGCTCTCTCCTCCAAAGAGCCCTCGGGCCGCCCGCCCGGGGGCTTTGTCCTTCAGAACCCCGGCCGCGAGGGAAGGGTTCCTTGGAAGGATCCAAGCGGCGACGTGGCCATGTGCTCAAGGAGGCACGTGCTCACGTGGTCACGTGGCAGCGTGCGCAGCGATGGCCGAGCGTGGCGCTGTGTGCTCCCCGCGTGGCCACGACGGCACGTCAGGCTCACACCATCACCGCCACCCGCAGCAGTTCCGCCACGCTCCACGCCTGGGCCATGCAGCCGCCCGGCCGCCGTCCGCCGCGCGCGTCACCCTCCGCGTCGTACACCTCGAACAACTGCCCGAGCGAATCCCCGTTGAGCATCGCCAGCAGCGGGCGCACCGCCTCGCGCACGTGCGCCTTGGCCGATTCGCTGAACGCATCGGCCCGCAACGCCGCCTCGGCGTACGGCCCGATCAGCCAGGGCCACACCGTCCCGTTGTGGTACGCCGCGTCCCGCGACATCATGTCGCCCTCGAATCGCGGCTTGTAGTTCGGGTCCTTCGGCGAGAGCGTCCGCAGCCCCATCGGCGTCAGCAGCTCACGCCGCGCCACCTCGACCACCCAACGGCGCTGCTCCGCCGTCAGCGGCCCGTGCTCCAGGCTCGCCGCGAACAGCATGTTCGGACGCACCTCCGCCCGCGGCGTCTCCTTCCCGCTCGCGTCCCGCTGCAGCACGTCCCACAGTTTCTTCCCGCCCGCATCCCAGAACTTCGCCCGGAACGACGCGCCGGCCCGATCGGCCCGGGCCCGCAGCCCCGCGGCGCCCGCGGCGTCCGTCCCCTCGATCAACCCCGCGACACACCGCAGGCCGTGGACCCACAGCGCGTTGATCTCGACGCACTTGCCGTGCCTCGGCGTGAACACCACCCCGTTGCGCTTCGCGTCCATCCACGTCAACTGCGTGGTCTCGTCACCGCCCTCCACCAGCCCGTCCGCCGGGTCCACGCGGATCCCGTCCCGCGTTCCCGCGGTGTAATGCTCGATGATCTGCCGGCACGCCGGCGCCAGCACCGATTGAAACGAAGCCACGTCCCCGCTCTCCCGCACATACCGCTCGCACGCGTGCAGGAACCACAGCGAGGCGTCGATCGTGTTGTACTCCGGCGGCCCGCCGTAATCATCGAAACGGTTCGGGATCATCCCTCGATCCACGTGCGCGGCGAACGTCCGCAGGCACCCCAGCGCGTCGCCGCAACGCCCGCACGTCAGCATCAGCCCCACCATCGAGATCATCGTGTCGCGGCCCCAATCGCCGAACCACGGGTACCCCGCGATCACCGTCATGAGCGCCTGATCCCCAACCCGCCGAGTCACCAGAAAATCATCCGCCGCGTACACCAGCGGCAGCAGCGGCCTCCCCATCGGGTGCCTCTTCAGGAACCCCGCCCCCACCGCTTCGAGGTGCCCGCGCCGCTCGTCACGCTCGAACGCGCCGAGGTCGGGCGCTTCCGGCGCCATCGCCGCCGCCACCGTGAACACGAACGCGCCCTCCCCTTCCGGAGCGACGACCTCGAAGTACCCGGGGTTGAACAGGTCTTCGAGGTCCTCCTGGTGCCGCTCGGTCTCGATCTCGTACCGGACGCCCGCGCGCACCGTCACCTCCTGGGTCACGGCGCCGTGGTCGCACACCAGGTCGAGGGTGATGTCCCGGCCCGCGCCCGCGCCGTCCTTGGCCGTCACCCGGATCGCCCTCTTGTGGCACGCCACCGTGTACCGGCCGTGATCGTCGTCGAGCGTGGGCAGCGTGGCGTGGAAGTCCCGCAGCGTGACCATCGGCAGCACCCGCACCCGGCACGCCGGCCGCAATCCCGTCCCCGCGCCGCTCCCCCCCGCCGGGCGCAGCGTGTACCGCACCGCGCAACCATTGCGCTTCCACCCCAGCCGCAACTCCTTCACCACCTCCACACCCGGGAGCGCGTACACCCACCGCGCCGTCGTGGCGTCCTTCTCGAATCTCGCCAATCGACGAACCGTCTCCTCATCAAACCCCAGCCCGCCGGGGGGCGCCGCCGCCCACCGGTGCGTCGCCAGCCACACCGGCGTGCCCGACGCCCCCACCGTCACCTCCTCATCCAACGAGTTCAGCAGCGCCAGCCGCTCCACCGGCGGCCGCGCCGAGCCCACCAGCAGCGCGTGGTACTTCCGGCGGTTCACCCCCAAGGGCGTCCCCATCGCAAAGCCCCCCACGCCGTTCGTCAGCAGCCACTCACGACCCAACGCCGACCGAACGTCCCCACGCTCACCCACCTCGACGACATACGGCGGCTGCGGGGCTTCCAGGGGCGGTGAGGGATGGTTCATGCCGTCCATTATGGACCATTCGGCCGCCGAGCGCGACGCCGGGCCGCAACCCCGTCCCCGCGTCACGCCTCCGCGGGTCGATGGCCGCCCACGGGCCTGGATTCCCGCCCTGTCGGCGCCGCATGACCGCCGGGTCCGTGGCACGTCCCGCAGGCCGGTTCGCGCCGAACCCGCCGGTTCTTCGGACTCCCGGTTCAGCCCGATGGGTTATGGGCCGATCCCAACCCCACCATGCAACGTCCGCGGAACCGCCCGAACGCCCCCGTCGCCGCCCCCGCCCTCTCACCCACCCCCGCCCTCCGCGCCGATCTATCAGAGGGCGAGTTCACGCCCGCGGCCGAGATCGCACGGTGGCCCGGGGTCTGGGATCGCGCCCTCGACGAGGCGGAGTCTCGCCGGATGTTCCAACGCACGCTGTCCTGCTGGGCGGTGGACGTGCTTCGGCTGAAACGCCGCGGGCTGGATGCCCCGGTCAACCGCCGGAGCACGACCTTCCCTCCGCCGCCGGCGTCGGCCCCGAGGCGTCGGGCCGCCTGAGCCGGCTGGCACGCCGCGTGCGTTGGACGGGTGTTCCGTCGGTGCGCGCCGAGGGCTCGGTGCCACCCCCAAGCAAGGGACCTCAGCCATGAGCGGCATCTCCAGTTCCGTCGGCCTGTTCTCGGGGATCGACTCCAAGGCGCTGATCGATCAGCTGCTCGCGGTCGAGGCCCGCCCCAAGGTCCTCATCCAGCAGCGCATCACCCAGTTGCAGCAGCAGCAGGCGGCGTTCCTCGACATCAACTCCAGCCTGCTCGCCCTCAAAACCGCCGCCGGCAGCTTCGCCTCCACCAAGGTCTTCGACTCGGCCCGCGCCATCAGCACCGACGACAAAGTCCTGACCGCTTCGGCCTCCTCCAACGCCTCGCCCGGCTCGTTCACCTTCACCGTCAACCGCCTCGTCACCACCCAGCAGCTGCTCTCCCGCGGCTTCGCCGACAAGGCCTCGGCCCTGGGCGCCACCTCCTTCAACTTCGAGACCGGCGGCGGGACCATCTCCACCGAGACCGCCCTCTCCGAACTCAACGGATCCGCCGGCGTCCAGCGCGGCAAGATCGTCCTCACCGACACCTCCTCACCCTCCGGCGCCACCACCACCCTCGACCTCTCCACCGCCGTCACCGTCAACGACGTCATCGAAGCCATCAACAACAACGGCAAGGTCAACGTCACCGCCTCCATCGACGGCGACCGCATCAAACTCACCTCCGGCTCGGGCGTCACCTCCTTCACCGTCGCCTCGGCCACCGGCGGACGCACCGCCGAGGACCTCGGCATCAGCGGCGCCTCCACCTCCGGCGCCATCAACGGCGCCCGCGTCCGCACCATCTCCGGCAACACCGCCCTCCGAGCCCTCAACGACGGCGTCGGCGTCAACATCCGCGACGGCGCGCCCGACTTCAAGGTCACCACCAGGTCGGGCGTCAACGTCAGCATCCAGCTCGGAGAGATCACGAACACCGTCACCAACCCCGACGGCTCCACCACCACCACCGTCACACAGAACCGCGCCGTCACCGTCCAGGACGTCCTCACCATCTTCAACCAGCAGGCCAAAGCCCAGCTCGGCGGCCTCGACAACCAGCTCACCCTCTCCCTCAACGCCGACGGCACCGGCTTCGTCGTCACCGACAACACCGTCGGCCCGGGCAACGTCACCATCACCTCCGAGACCGGACGCACCACCGCCGAGGACCTCGGCATCTCCACCTCCGCCCTGGGCGTCGCCGGGACCACCGTCGCCGGCAAACGCGTCATCTCCGGCCTCAACAGCCGACTCTCACGCAACCTGCTGGGCGGCGCCGGGCTCGCCTCCGGCGCGATCACCGTCACCGACCGCGCCGGGAACTCCAAGTCCATCACCGTCTCCGACGCCGCACTCAACGGCTCCGTCAGCGACGTCATCAGCGAGATCAACGCCCAACTCGCCAGCACCACCGGCGGTGTCGTCCACGCCAAGGTCGGCCTCAACCGCGCCGGCAACGGCCTCGCCCTCACCGATACCTCCGGCGGCGCCGGCAGCCTCGTCGTCTCCGGCGCCCTCGCCGATTCCCTCGGCCTCAACACCACCGGCGCCGCCGCCTCCAACCTCAACGGCAAGAACCTCCAGACCCGATGGATCGGCCGCTCCACCCTCCTCTCCGACCTCAACCTCGGCAAGGGCGTCGGCACCGGCACCATCCGCGTCACCGACTCCACCGGGCAAACCATCACCTTCGAGATCAACGACAACATCAAGACCGTCGACGACTTCATCCAGAACATCAACACCAAGTTCACCGGCGCCATCACCGCCAAGGTCAACGACACCGGCGACGGCATCGCCATCGTCGATTCCAAGAACGGCTCCGGCAAACTCCGCGTCGAGGACGTCTCCGGCTCCGTCGCCAAGAACCTCAACCTCGCCGGCGAATCCGACGTCGTCGCCGGCGTCGCCACCCGGAACGGCTCGTTCGACAAGACCGTCACCTTCGCCGCCACCGACTCCCTCGAGTCCGTCGTCAACAAAATCAACAGCGCCAGCGTGGGCGTCACCGCCGCCCTCATCCGCGACGGCTCGGGCGGCACCCCCTACCGCATCTCCTTCACCGCGCGCGATTCCGGCGCCCGCGGACGCACCATCATCGATACCGGCGCCCTCGACCTCTCCCTCTCCACCCTCAGCAAGGGCGACGACGCCGTGGCCTTCTTCGGCAACGCCGACCCCGCCCGCGCCGTCCTGCTCACCAGCAGCACCAACGCCCTCGACCAGGTCATCCAGGGCGTCACCGTCGACCTCAAGTCCGTCTCGACCACACCCGTCACCGTCACCGTGAGCCGCGACCAGGACGCCATCGAGAAGTCCGTCAAGGACTTCGTCTCCGCCTTCAACAAGGTGCTCGACACCATCGACAAGTACGACGGCTACGACGCCGAGACCAACCGCCGCGGCGCCCTGCTCGGCGACAGCACCGCCGGCCAGCTCAAGGCCCGCCTCCTCGCCGCCGTCCAGGGAGAGCCCACCGGCGTCTCCGGGCAGTTCACCCGGCTGTTCCAGGTCGGCGTCCGCATCGGCTCGGGCAGCAAACTCGAGTTCGATTCCAACCGCTTCCGCACCGCCTACGCCGCCGACCCGCAGAACGTCAAGGACCTCTTCGGCGCCAGCGTGCTCGCCCCCAAGACGCCCATCGAAGTCGCCCCCGGCGCCACCATCGCCAACACCACCGACACCTACACCCGACTCGGCGTCGCCGAGGGCATCAAGGTCCTCGCCGACCAGCTCACCAACAGCGTCGACGGCACCGTCACCACCCGCAACCGAACCATCGACACCCAGATCGCCGCCCAGCGCACCCGCTCCACCAACCTCGACCGCGCCATCGAAGCCAAACGCGCCCGCCTCGAGCGCCAGTTCGTCGAGATGGAGAAGGCCATCGGCTCGCTCCGCAACCAGTCCAACGCGCTCAGCAGCATCAACCTCGGCGGCTGAATCCCCGCCCCGCCCCGCGCCGCGGCCTGCGGCGCCGCTCCGCGTCCCGGTATCCAAAGAGTGCCCGTCAGCGGCCCCCGCACGCTCGCGTACAGTGCGCGCCGCACGCGCTGCACGCGCCCTCACCCGCGCCGTTCTTCGGCGTCGCGACCGGCGCCCCTTGACCCCGCCGACCCCCGAACCCGATCACCCCATGACCATCGCCGCACTCGCCGCCAAAGGCCCCAAGGGCCGCCTCGAACGCTTCGACTACGACCCCGGCCCGCTGGGCGACGACCACGTCGAGATCGCCGTCACCCACTGCGGCATCTGCCACTCCGACCTCTCCATGCTCAACAACGACTGGGGCATGACCGCCTACCCCTTCGTCCCCGGGCACGAGATCAGCGGCACCGTCGCCGCGCTCGGACCGCGCGTCAAGCACCTCAGGCCCGGCCAGCGCGTCGGCCTCGGATGGTTCAGCGGATCGTGCATGACCTGCCGGCAGTGCATGCGCGGCGACCACAACCTCTGCGCCACCGCCGAGCAGACCATCGTCAACCGTCACGGCGGGTTCGCCTCGCGCGTGCGGGCCAAGGCCGAGTGGTGCGTCCCCATCCCCGACGCCGTCGACCCCGTCTCCGCCGGCCCGCTGTTCTGCGGCGGGATCACCGTGTTCAACCCCGTCGTCCAGTTCGGCGTGCGACCGACCGACCGCGTGGGTGTGGTGGGCATCGGCGGGCTCGGGCACATGGCCCTCGCCTTCCTCAACAAGTGGGGCTGCGAAGTCACGGCGTTCACCAGCAGCCCGGCAAAGTCCGCCGAGGCGATCAAACTCGGCGCTCACCGCGCCGTCACCAGCACCGACGAGAACCAACTCGCCGCACTCGCCGGCCAACTCGACTTCATCCTCGTCACCGCCAACGTCACGCTCCCGTGGACGGCCTACCTGAACGCGCTGTCTCCCAAGGGCCGCCTGCACTTCGTCGGCGCCGTGCTCGAGCCCGTCCCGGTGCCGGTGTTCCCGATGATCGTGGGCCAGAAGAGCCTGAGCGGCTCGCCGCTGGGCTCGCCGGCGACCACGGCGACGATGCTCGACTTCTGCGCCCGCCACACGATCAGGCCCGTGTGCGAGGTCTTCCCCATGAGCAAGGCCAACGAGGCCCTCGAACACCTCCACGCCGGCAAGGCCCGCTACCGCATCGTGCTGGAGAACGACCTCAAGTGACACCCGGCGTGACGCCCCCACGCGACTACTCCAGCCTGCGCATCCAGCCCCAGCGCGATCCCCACGCCGCCATGCGGGCCTTCGTCGACGCCGCCTGGGACGCCCTCTCCCCGCAGGGCGTCTCCTGGATCGGCTTCTACTTCAAGGACATCGCCGCCGACACCATGACCCTCGGCCACCGCCGCGACAAGCCCGCCTGCAGCCCCATCGGGCTCCACGGCGTGTGCGGGCGCGGCTGGCGCGAACAGCGCCCCATCGTCGTCCGCGATGTCCGCGCGCTCGGACCAGACTACGTCGCCTGCGACCCCCGCGATCAGAGCGAGGTCGTCGTCCCCCTCTTCGACCCGCGCTCCGGCGCGTGCCTCGGCGTGCTGGACGCCGACTCATTCGACATCGGCGCCTTCACCGAGCACGACGCCCGCGAACTGGCCCGGCTCCTCCTCGAGGCCGGCCTCACCTCGCCGCGCAGCGCGGACGCCCCCATCCTCCTGTGAGCCGTCCCCGCGGGCGGCCCGAAGCCCGCCGCGGGCCGGCCCGCAACGGACAGGGCGCGCGCCCCACACGCTTCAGGGGCGCGCGCCCTGGAATGAACCCGTCCGTGAACCATCAGGGGCACGGCGTGCCGAACACCCCCAGGAACGTCGTCAGGTCGAGCGTGGTCACGCACCCGCTGGCATCAAAGTCCGCGCCCGCGATGTAGCCCGCGTCGCCCGAGCAGGTCCCGAAAGCGCTCAGCAGCAGCGTCAGGTCGGAGGTGTTGATCGCCCGGTCACCGTTGATGTCGCCCACGCACACCGGCGGCGTCGGCGGCGCGATGTACCGCACCACCAGCGTCGGACGCTCCGCCTCCACCGCCCCCTCGGAGGTCACCACGTCCACGCCGTTGGACCCGTTCGCGAGCGGGCGCAGCAGCAGGCCGTGGTTCGGCGCCCCGGCGCTCCAGGCCTGCGCGGCCTCGGTGATGTCCAGGTGCAGCGCGCCCGTCCCCACCGACGCCGACGACGCGTTCGCCCCCGCCGACGCCAGCACGAACACCTCGCCCTCGGCGTCGTCGAGCGACACGCCGCCAACCAGGCTGTCCCACGTCTCGCCCGCGCCCCACGCGCGGAGCATGCGGTGGACGGTGAAGCCGCTCCCGGCGTCGCCCACGTGCAGCAGCAGCACCGCCGAGGTGATCCGCGAACCGACCGGCACCTGCCCCGCGCCGCCGCCGAACAACGCGTCGAACCTCAGCAGTCCCTGCGTGTCGTTCCCGCTCCCGTTCGGGTCGTCCGAGTCGATGGTCAGCACGGCGTTCCCGTCCTGCGCCGTCGATGGGTCGGCCTGACGGAGCTCGGTGTCCACCGCGCCCGCGTACCCGCCGAGCCCCTGACGGAACGTCCGCACCGCCACCGGCTGGTTCGGCACCGTCACGATCAACTGCGGCCGGGTGGACGCCGAGGCGTTCTCGGACGTGTTGAAGTCGATCCCGTTGGTCCCGGCGCTCACGGGTAGGATGGCCCAGCCGTGGTTCGTCGCGCCGTTCATCCACGCGCGCAGCGACGCCGTGACATCGAGATCAAGGAACCCGTTGGGCACCACCGCGTTGCCGTTCGGCGCGCCCAGGAACGCGTCGGGCGCACCGATCGCCTCGACGCCGTCGGCGCTGACACCGGCGGCGAGGCTGTTCCACGTGGCGCTCTCGTCCCACGCGGTCAGCATCCGGTGGAAACTCCAGAAACTGCCGGGGTTGATGATGTTCACGCGCAGACGGGCGTGCAGCACGTCGGAGTCCGGGGCGATCTGTCCGGGGCCGGCGCCGAAGACCCCGTCGAAGCGGATCAGCCCGTGGTTGGGGCCGCCGGGGCTGCCGTCGAGCCCGTCGACGCTGATCGAGGCCGCCGCCCCGGACGCGGCGCCGGGGGCCGACGAGGTGAGCTGGGTGTCCTGCGTCCCGGCGTAGCCGTTCAGCCCTTCCTGGAACACCAGCGTGCTGAACTTGGGCGCCGGCGGCGTGCCGGTGGCGAACCGCCGCGCGAAATCGAACGGCACCGTGACGCGGCTCAGCGCGTCGTCCTGGAACTGGTTGAGCGAGACCGAGTACGTCCGCAGCAGCAGCTGGTCGTTCGGAACGTCGAACTTCACGTACCGCAGCCAGCCCTGGCCGCCCGAGGGATACGCCTGGTAATCCGACAGGAACTCGACCACCTCGCCGCCCGCGTTGTTCACCCCGAACTGGTGGTGCTCGCCGTCAAACCCGTTGTGCCCGCGGTGGAAGTGCCCGTTCTGCACGAGGAACACCGCCGGGTTGCCCGCGATCAGGTTGTTGAAGGTGAAGTTGCCCGCGCTGCTGCGCCCGGCGCCGCCGCCGTTCGTGTCGGCGTCCTGCAGGTGCTCGTGCGTGGCGATGATCACCGGCAGCCCGGGGTTCGCGTTCATCTGACCCTGCGCCCACGCCAGCGCCGCCGCGTCGGGCTGCCACTCCAGCGTCAGATTCAGGAACGTGTACCCGCCCGCCGTGAACGTGGTCGCAAAGTTCTCGTTGTCCGGCGCGGCACCAAGATACCACGCGGCCCCCGCGTACCGCGACGGCCCGAACCACGCCTGAAACGCCGACGACCCGCTGGCCTTGCTGCTCACGACGTTGTAATCGTGGTTGCCAACCGCGGCGATGTACGGCACCACGCCGTCCAGCAGGTCCATCGCGGCGTCGGCACGCTGCCACTCGATCTGGTTGCCCCCGTTGGCCCCGTTCTGAACGATGTCGCCCACGTGGTTGACGAACGCGATGTTCAGCCGCGACCTGCTGTTGACGATCCACTGGGTCTGGGCGGTGAACGTCGCCGGGAAACTCTCGCTGTAGAACTGCGTGTCGGGGATGTGGACGAGCGTGAAGGCATTCCCTCCACCCGCCCCCGCGCCGCACGCGCCGGCAAGGGTGAGCAGGGCGGCGACGGACAGCCAGGACGAGGCGTGGCGACGGTGCATGCGGGCTCCGCGAGTGGGCGTGGCAACGAACTCGGGCGACCCCTCGCCGCCCGACGCGGCGGAAGCAAACCACACCCGCGCCTCGAATCCTCCAAGACGGGGCGAAGATCGTGTGAAAACAACCCGGCACGCCCGCAGGTCGCGGGCGGCGGACGCCGAGACACACCCTCGACAACCACCGGCCCGCCGCGCGAACTCACGGGCACGTCTGCCCGAACCGACCGAGGAAGTTCGTGAGGTCGGCGGTGTTCACGCACCCGCTCGCGTCCAGGTCCGCCGAGTTCGCGTACGCCGGAGACCCCACGCACGAGCCGAACGCGCTCAGGAAAATCGTCAGGTCCGACGTGTTGATCGACCGGTCGGAGTTCACATCGCCCACGCACGCCGGCCCCAGGCTCACCACGCTGTACGTCGCCGACCCGAGCGCCCCGGCGTAGGCGCTCGAGGCCAGGCCGAGGAACGTGTTCGCCGTGCCCGTGTTCGCCGTCCGCGCCGGCAGATCGTTCCACCGAACCCCGTCGGCCGACCACGATCCCGCGGCCGCGTTGACGTTCACCCGCGTCATCCGCACCCACACCGGCGGCGTGAGCCCCGTGGCGATGGTGTCAACATCCGTCCCGCCGAAGCCGCCGCTGCGGCTCGAATAGACAAGCCTCCCGTCGCGCGTCACGCCCAGGAACACGTTCGCCGCGCACCCGCCCAGGTCCTGGCGGAACATCACCCCCGCCCGCGCGTTCGCGTTGTTCTGCGGCACCGCGTCGATGCGGGCCGTCACCGTGATGTTGTTGAACGCGCTGATCGGCTGGAAGACGAAGTGGAACGAATCGCACCCCGCCGCCGGGAACCCGTCGATCCGGCTGCCCGATGCGTTCGTGGTGAAACTCCCGGTCAGGCCCGACGAGTTCGTGACCGTCCAGCCGAACGGGAACGCGTCGATATCCCGGTTGTCCCACGGCGGCGGCAGCGGGTCAAAGCAGTTCACCACCACGTCATCCTGCGCCTGGTAGATCGAGTCGTCCGACGACAGCCGCAGAACGTACGTCCCCGCGCCGGGGAACGTCGCCAGCGAGGTCGGCGACGACGGGTCGGCGAACGTCACGCCGCCCGGCCCGCTCACCGTGCTCCACTGCACCACGGCCGGCACGCCCACCGGCTGACCGTCGTCGTTCGCCTGCCCCTGCATCGTGACGCTCGACGTCGGGTTCTGAACCACCAGGTCCGGCCCGGCGTGAACCGCGGGCGGGTAGTTCGTGAAGCCCAGACCCGCGAAGTACAGGTCCAGCACCTCGCCGTGGCTCACCGGGCGGCTGAACACCCGCACGTCGTCCATCAGCCCGCTGTAGCGGCGCGAGTTCGACGCGGGCTGCCCGAGGCGCGTCCGCGCCGAGAAGGGGAAGTTGGTGACCTGCTGCCGCGCCACGCCGGTCCGCTTGCCGTCCACGTAGATCTCCGTGAACCCCGGCACGCCGTTGGTCAGACCCGTGTCCCACGACGCCACGATGTGGTGCCACCGGTTGTCGTTCAGCGTGAACCCGTTCCCGAGCACGATATCCGGGAACGCGCCGCCCTCGATGAACAGAAACACCGTGTCATTCGGGGCCATGTTCAGGTGCAACTCGGGCTCGGGCCCGACGCCGTCCGCGTTGGGGTTCGCGCTGCTGGTGCCGTAGAACAGCATCCCGAGGTCGCCGAAGTCCGTCCCCGTGCGGACCCACATCGAAACGGCGCCCCGCTCGGCGGTGGCGAGGTTGTTGGGCAGGTCCACACGGTCGTCCACGCCGTCGAACTGCAGCGCGTTGCCGATCTGCCCCGCGCTCCACACCGGCCCACCGATCGCCGTGCCGTTGTTCGACGCCACCACGTCCGGCACGTTGCTCCCGCTGGTCTCGTCCAGCGGGTAGTGCGCCACCGGCCCCGGCAGCGACGGGCCCGTCGAATCAAACCGCTCGGTGAACACGCACAACGCCGCACCCCACCCGTTCCCCGTGCGGCGGGAAACCTCGTTGAAGAACAACCGCCGCAACGCCGTCCCCCGCGTCACCTCCGCGATGATCCGATGGAACGCGTTCAGACCGTACGCGCTCTCCCCCACCACCACCGACAGCGAGGACTTGTCGCACACGAACATCGGCTGCTCCAGCGGCAGGTCGCTCACCGGATAGATCAAGCCACCCAGGACCTCCGTCCGCCCGGCGCTGGTGGTCCGCACGATCGTGCCGGGCTTCTCGGTCTTGAGCCCCAGCACCCACACGTCGCCGCCGTCGTTGACGACCTTGTCCCCGGGGTTCTCGGGGTTCAACTGGCGGAACCACGCCCGCTGATCGCCCGAGATCCTCCACGGCCCGCCCACCACGTCCTCGGCGTGGAACTTGCCCGTGCCGCTCCCCACGTACGGAGTGTCCAGCAGCATGTTGCGGATCGCCAGCGTGCCCCCCGCCGTGTGCTGGAACGAGACCGCCGTCCCGATGAAATCCGTCTGCAGCCGCTCGACCAGCACCAGCGTCGGCGAGGCCGCGTCGGTGCGGAACAGCGGCAGCCCCGCCGAGGCCGACAGCGGCGCCGCCGCCTCGACGGTCGATTCCATCCCCATCACGCGGCGCACGTTCCCGCGCAGCACCACCGTGCTCTTGAGGTAGTACCGGCCCGCCGGCAGAAGGATCGTCGTCGCGCCCGAGTCAATCGCCGCCTGGATGCCGACCGCGTCGTCGATGGTGCTGTCGTCGGTGCCCAGCGCGCCGAACGTCTCGACGTTCGCCCACCAGCCGCCGGGGTCGCCGGGCGGGTTCGCGGGGTCGTCCCACGCCGGCTCCGGGAAGGCCTCGATGGGCAACCCGAGCGAGGCGGGGGAGGTCTCGGTGGGCCACACGCCGACGGCCCGCTGGTCGATGTGCTCGCCCGGCACGCTGGTCCCCGGCAACAGCACACCGTCACGCGAGATCGCCGCCCCGTAGCCGCTCGTGGTGATGTTCCGCGCATACAGCCGCGCTTCGTTCACGATCGCCGCCGTCCCCGCCGCCCCGCCGGTCAGGTTCGCGTCGACGAGCGACACCATCCCCCACTCGAAGAAGTTGGTCGTATCAACGCGGTTGCGGATGGCCGGCACGCTGTTCACGCTGGTGAGCCCGCGGATGCACAGGATGTTCCAGATGTTGTCGATGCCGAAGACGCGCTGGTTGAGCAGGGTGATGTCCTCGAACGTCATCGAGTACTCCGTGCCGCCCATTGAGATGCCGGTGTTGAAGCCCTCGACCGTGACGTTCCGCAGCATCCCCGGCCCCTTGTCCGAACCGACCATGTCGATGCCGATCAAGCCCGCGCCGCCGGGATCGAGCGACCGCACCGTGACGTTCCGCGCCCCGCCCTGGTTGCTGCAGTGCAGCAGCAGCCCCACCGCGCCGGGGTTGCCCGCGCCGACCTCGATCGTCAGGTCGTAGATCGACTTGCGGAACTCGTTGGCGCTGAACCCGCCGGGCTCGCGCATCGAGACGACGCGCTTCGCCCCCGGCCCCGCGTACGCCGGCAGGTTCGGGTCGAGCCTGATGATCGTCCCGCTCTGCGACTGCCCCTGCAGCGTGATCCGCGGCGTCGGGAACACCAGCGTGTTCGACACCCGGTACACGCCGTCGGGCAGGTACACCGTCAGCGCCGACGCCCCCGCCGGACGCGGCGCGTTCAACGCCGCCTGGATCGCCGCCGTGTCGTCGATCCCGTCATCCGGGATCGCGTTGTACGGCGGGAGCGAAGCGTCAACCACCCGCGCCCCGGCGGGGAACACCACCTGGGCCCCGGCCGACGCGCCGAACACCCCCCACGCCAACGCCGCCGCGGACAGCACAACTCGGATCATCACCGTCGGTCTCCCTTCGCGCCACGCCGCCCGCCATGGCCCACGGTTCGGCAGGGCCGGACGCGGCCCCGACCGACGCGGTCAGCGTGGTAAGAAGATGTACCCGAAAGAACCGCGCCCGCGCCGACCCGACCCCGCGACTTTTCATCATTCTTCATGCCGCGGCGCGCACGCCCAGGCTGGGATCCGCCGAATCACCCGCCGCCTCTCCGGAAAACCCCTGACAAAAACGCCGACGGCCCCGAAGAACCGCCGGCGCTGCTTCTCATCGAGATGCCCCCGACCGCCCCCCGCGGACGCGACGCTTCATCACCCCGCTCACTTCCGGGTGTAGGTGATCTCCATGTTCTTCATCATCTTCCCGTCGGGACCGGGCGACCACATCTCCATCGTCCGAGTCTTGTCGTCCACCACCGCGCAGATGCTCTTGGTCTTGGACATCGCGCCCAGCGACATGTTCCAGTTCTCGCCCTCCATCGTGAGCACCTTGCCCGCGGCGTCCACCGTGCCGGTCTCGATCATCATCCCGGTGCTGACGTTGTCGTACCAGGTGCTGACAAACTTCTTCTGGTAGTTGTCGTACCCCAGCGTCGAAACGCCCTCGAACGCCTGCGGGCCCATGCCCATGTCGACCTCGCCCCAGACCCGCTCGATCAGGAACCGCCCACCCATCGCCATCGTCGCTTCGGAGGTCAGTTTCATCTCCGCGGGCGGAGCCCCGGGAGACGGGAACGACTTCACCACCAGGTCCCACTTGCCCTCCCACTTCTTCAGCCACTCGTGCATCGGCCCGGGCTGCATCCCCTTCATCATCTCCGCCATCATCTTCTCATCGGGCATCCCGCCGCCCGCGCCACTGCCCGCCTTCGCAGGGTCCCCGCCCATCGCCTTCTTCGCGGCGTCCTCCGCCTGCTTCTTCAACGCCTCGCCCTGCTGCTTGGCCTGTTCCATCGCCTCCTTCGCCGCGTCCTTGGCCTGGTCCGTCACCTGGTCCTTCGACGGGACCGGCGGCACCGAAGGCGTCCCGCCCTGGGCCAGCAGCACGCTCGCGCACACCCCGCCGCACGCCAGCAGCGTCAGCGACCGTTTCAGCAACTTCGACATCACACGTCTCCTTCAGGAAAAAGGGAACCGACGCAACACCACACCACGAACGGGCCGGGAGACACCCCGGCCCGCGGGATCACCGGGCCAACGCCCGCCACGCCGCTTCGACACGCCCATGGGCGAAGCGTGCCCGAGAAAACCCCGCGCCCTGCGCGGATGATCCCGGGACATCTCAAGTATACCCAATCAAACCCCTATCGCAAGCCGCTTCTCGGACCCTCAAGAGCGTCCCGCACCAGCGCGACCTGTGCCCCCACCGCCCGGTACGCCGGGACTTCCACCACCGCCCCGATCCACGGCTCTTCCCCACTCGGCGGTTCCCACGCCGCCAACTGGCTCTCCAGCAGCGATTCCGGCATGAAGTGCGTGCCCGAGCGCGCCCGCAACGCCGAGCGGATCTCCTCCGCCGCCCCGGTCATCGAGACCACCATCACCCCGCTCGACGAACCGAAACCCCCTCCGGTCGCTCCGCCGACCACCGGCGTGACCCCTTCGATCAACCTCCGCCGGTACACCCGCTTCAGCGCCGAGCACGCCAACACCACCGACTCGCCCCGCGCCAGCCCCGCCCGGATCCGCGACCGCAGCGCGTCCAGCCACGCCCAACGATCTTCATCCCCCAGCGCCACCCCACCGCTCATCTTGCGGATGTTCGCCTCGGGGTGGAACGAATCCCCCTCCACAAACACCCACGGCTGCCCCAGCGATGCCGCCAGCGCCGACCCCAGCGTGGACTTCCCCACGCCCGACACCCCCATCACCAGGATCACCCGAATCGACCCCTGCATGCCGCACCCTGAAGCCACCTCGCACGTCGGACCTCAACCCCCGCGAGATTCCATCAAGAGCGTCTCGAGCAGCCCCCGGCACGCCCGCTCCACCATCGCGTACACCTCATCGAACGCCTCGTCCGGCTCGGTGTACGGGTCGGGAACCTCGAGCTCCGCCTCTGATCGCCCCGCCAGCGTCGGGTCGAACGACCGCAACAGCCGCACCCGCTCCGCCGGCGCGCCCAGCGCCAGCATCCGCCGGCAGTTCTGCCGGTCCATCCCGATCAGCCAGTGAAACCCCCGTCCCATCGGCGGCGGCTGAAAGTCATCGTCCGGCGACACCACCCGCGCCCGGTGCGTCAACTCGATCCCGTGCTTCCGCGCCACCGCCCGCGACCGCGGGTCGGCCAGTTCGCCGCTGTGCCAGTCCCCGGTTCCGCACGAATCCACCCGGAACCGCTCCAGCACCCCGCGCCGCCGCGCCTGATCCGCGAACACCCCCTCCGCCAACGGCGAACGGCAGATGTTCCCCAGGCACACGAACAGCACCCCGACCGTCGGCGGAACCAGCCGTGAACGGGAACCCGTTGGCGGAGACGACAATGAACCACTCACGCGAAGCGAGCATACGCCCAAGCGTCACCCGCGTCCTCCATGCCCGTCACCGCCGCCGCCGCGGACTAGAAATCAAACAACTCCCCCAGCAGCGACTTCTTCTTGTGCGGCTTGTGGTACGGCGCCGACCCCGGGTGATACCCGCCCGGCACCGGCGGCACCCCAGGGCCCGCAGAGCCCCGCGGGTACCCCCGCTGCTTCTCCCATCGGTCGTCGTCGTCGTCGTCATCGTCACGACGCTGCACGCTCGCCGAGCGCTCGATGATCTTGTCGAGTTCGCCCCGGTCCAGCCACACGCCGCGGCACTTGGGGCAATAGTCGATCTCAACACCCTGACGGTCGGTCATCTGCAGCGGAACGCTGGCGCAGGCGGGGCAGTTCATGAAGTGACTCCTTGGAGCGGGGACCATAGATGATCCGTCCGCCGCGCGCCTGTCCCGCCGCGGCAAACCCCGGACACGCGCGGCATCCCGCCCTCACCCCCGCTCCTGGTATAGCACACTCCCCGCGTGCGGCCCCACCTCCACCTTGCCGGTGGTCACGCCGCGTTTCTCCGGCGCGAGCGTCGAGAAACTCCCGTCGTCCAGCGCGCTCTTCCACTTCCCCGCCGGGATCGGCACGCTCACCCGCGCCCCCGACCCGTTGAACAGCAGCACCGCGCTCTTCCACTCGTCCTTCCCGCTCGCGTCGTTCACCCGGCACCCCACCACCCCGGCGGGCAGCGCCAGCCCCAGGTCGTCGTCGAGAAACTTCACCGACGACAGCACCTGCTCCCGCGTCCGCGGTCGGAACATCGGGTGCTCGCGGCGCAGCGCCACCGCCTGGCGGTAGTACTGGAACAGCCGGTGGTTCGCGTCCTTGAGCGACCACGGGATGTTGTTGATCTCGTCTCCCAGGTTGTACGTGTTGTCATGCCCGCCCTTGCTCCGCCCCAGTTCCTGCCCGCTGTGCAGAAAGGGGATGCCCGGGCTGGTCAGCAGCATGAGCGCCCCCAGCCGGTTCATCCGCTCGCGGTCCGCCGCCGTCACCTTCGCGTGCCCGTTGGTCGAGATCGCCAGCCGGTCCCGCAGCGTGTGGTTGTCGTGACACTCGATGTAGTTGATCGTCTCGGTGGGCGCCTCGGCGAACGTCGTCACGCCGCCCAGCATCCCCGCCTTCACCCGCGCGATCTGCTCCGCCCCCACGGCGTCCCCCCGCGCCAGGAACCCCGATTCCTCCGGCTTGAACACCTCGCCCCGCAGCCCGTCGCGAAAGTCGTCGTTGAACACCCCCCAACCCTTGCCGCGCTGCCTGCCCTTGGTGTTCACCTCGATGGGCGTCTCCCCGCCCGCCCAGGGCTCGCCGTACACCAGCAGCGACGGGTCGATCGCGTGCAGTTCGCGGGTGAGAACCTCCATCGTCTCGGCGTCGATGAGGCCCATGAGGTCGAAGCGGAAGCCGTCCACCCCGTACTCGAGCACCCAGTACTTGACGCTCTCGACCAGGAACCGCCGGCCCATCGGAGACTCCGAGCGGAACTCGTTCCCGCACGCCGACCCGTTCGACGGCCTTCTCTTCTCGCCCTCGCCGCGGAAGCGGAAGTACTCGCGCGGGGCCAGCGCCATCATCGAGCGGTGCCGCGCCGGCGCCGGCTTGCCCGCGGTATCGGCCCCGGTCGTGCCGCCGAACCGCTCGAAGGTGTGGTTGTACACCACGTCCAGCGTGACCCGCAGCCCGTGCGCGTGCGCGTCGCTCACCAGCCGCTTGAACTCCCGCGCCGGCGCGTCGATCTCCACCCCCGCCGCGTACCCCTCGTGCGGCGCGTTGTAGTCCATCGGCATGTAGCCCCACTCGTACTCGGGGTTGTACGGCAGGCTGAACGAGTGCACCGGCATCAACTGGATCACGTTCACCCCGAGTTCCAGCAGGTGGTCGAAGCAGGTCGGCACGTCGGTCCCGTCGTACCGCGTCCCCCGCTGCGTCACCCCGGGGTACTTCCCGCGCCAGTCGTGACGCACCCCGCTGGTGTGGTCGCGCGTGAAATCCCGCACGTGCATCTCGTAAATGACGGCGTCGGCGGGCTCCAGCGCCGGCCGGCGCGTCACCACCGACGGGTCGTGGTGCACGATCCCCCGCCCGCCTCCGAACGTCCCGCCCCCCCCGCCCCCGCCGCGGATCAGCAGCGCCCACGGGTCCACGATGTCGCCCAGCGTCACCCCGCCCCGCGTCAGCGTGTACGAGTACGCCCAGTGGCGCCGGTCGCCCTCGACAGCGCACTCCCACACCTGCCCGTGGCTCCCCGCGGGCGAGACCACCGCCTTCATTTCACGCTCCAGCAGCTCCAGCGACGTCGGGTGCAGCAGCCGCAGCGTCATCGCGTCGGCCTCCGCGAACACCCGGAACGTCGTGCCCTCGGGGCTCCACAGCGCGCCCAGCGGCAGCTCCCCGGGCGTCACCCACGGGAAACTCGGGCGGGCCCCGCCGGCGGGCGGGCGAGACGATGAGGTGGTCGGGCTCTTCACGGACGTGGCGTGCGGGTCTGTGCGCCGTTCGCGCGGCGCGTGTGGCGGGCGGAAAGGGTTCGGATTCTAATGACCCGGCGCGTGCGCACCACCCCCACGAACCCCGCCGATTCCCCGCCGACCGGAACCCCGCCGCCCGGAGCCCCGCCCCGCCCCGCCGCGACCGGGGCGCGCATCCTGCGCTGCACCGTGGCCGACCCGGCGCGCTTCG
>CAZDYM010000006.1:0-24186 GCA_964509325.1 uncultured Phycisphaeraceae bacterium | reverse complement strand
AGAGCCCCCGCCGCCCGCGCCTCGCTCACCGCCCGCGCCGCCCCCGAGCGCCCCTCGGCGGGCAGCTCCTCGCACGCCCAGACAAACCGCCCCACCCGCACGCGACCATACTCGGATGACACGCCTTCGAGCCCGAGCCCAGGCACGTTCCGAACCCCGTCGATCACGTGCCACGGTGCTCCGTCCTCGGAGCGTCGTGCCGCCCTCTCCTCCGCTTCGCACGACTGTCCGAAGCCGGAGAGTCGTGGCACACCAGCACCGGGAAACCGTGCCCCCACCCACGCCGAGATCGCCGCCGCCAGCGGGTGCGTCGAGTGCGACTCCAACTCCGCCGCCAGCCGCGCCAGCACCTCTTGCTTCTCCCCGAACGCCTGCGCGGATGTCACGCTGATCTTCCCCAGGGTCAGCGTCCCGGTCTTGTCCAGCGCCACCGTCCGGACCGACGCCAGCCGCTCCAGCGCATCCCCGCCCTTGATGAGCAGCCCGCTCCGCGCCGCCCGAGAGAGGCCGCACAGCGTCACCGTCGGCGTCGCGATCACCAGCGCGCACGGGCTCGCCACGATCAAGAACGTGATCGCCCGGTACGCCGCCTCGCTCCATCCCAGCCCCAACCCCCACGCAAACCAGCCCACCGCGACCACCGCCACCGCGAACACCCCCGCCGTGTACGGCGTCGACACCCGATCGATCAACCGCTGCACCGGCTGTTTCCGCTCCTGCGCCTCGATCACCATCTCCAGCACCCGGTTCAGGCTCGATTTGCCCACCGGCCGACTCACCCGCGCCTCGATCGTCCCGCCCCCGCCGTGGTTCACCCAACCGGCATAGACGGGTTCGCCCGCCTCCACCGAGCGCGGCAGGCTCTCCCCCGTGAGCGCGCTGGTGTCCATCTCGGTCCGCCCCGACACCACTTCGGCGTCCGCCGGCACCGTCTCGCCCGGACGCACCTGCACCAGGTCCCCTTCGGCCAGTGTGTCCGCCGCCTTGTCGCTCCACGCGCCGGACGCATCCCGCACCCGCGCCCGCGTCGGCATCATGTTTGTCAACCGAGTCACCGCGTCCTTCGCCCTCGCCAGCGCCCGGTGCTCCAGCGCCCCCGCCAGCGTGAACATGAACAGCAGCAGCGCCCCTTCCGCCGGGTGACCGATCCACGCCGACAGCCCCGCCCCGACGATCATCAGCACGTCGATATTCAGCTTGAACTCGCGCAGCGATTGCAGCGCCGCCTTCACGCCGTAGACCGCACCCAGCCCCAGGCTCACCCAGACCAGCCAGCCGCCATCGGCGCCCCGTGCTTGCCCCGCGCCCGCGCCGGCCGAAAGCGCCGCGCCCAGCAGCAGCGTCACCCCCGCCAGCGCCGCGACAACCAGCTGCGGATCGCGCCACGCCGGGGCGGCACGCTCCACCTCACGGCGCGCCCCGGACCGTCCCTGTGATTCGCCCGAGTCCGCTTGCCGCACGCACGACGCTCCGTTCCGGCGCGCTCCCGCGCCTTGCGCACAAACCTACACCGGCCGCGCCCCGCCCGCGCGCCGGGGTTGCCCTACCATCCCGCTTGTGACCACCCACGCCCCCGGAATCCACCCCACCGCCCGCATCGACCCAGGCGCCATGGTCGATCCCAGCGCCTCCATCGCCGAGAACGCCGTGGTCGAGCGATTCGCCGTCGTCGGCCCGCGCTGCGTCATCGGCCCCGGCACACGCCTGCGAGCCCACAGCGTCGTCGTCGAGCACACCACCCTCGGCGCGCACAACGACGTCCACCCCTTCGCCGTCCTCGGCGGCGACCCGCAGGACCGCGCCTTCAAGGGCGACGACCGCGGCACCCTCGTCATCGGCGACCGCAACATCTTCCGCGAGGGCGTCACCCTCAGCCGCTCCAGCCCCACCGGGCCACCCACCCGCATCGGCAACAACAACTTCTTCATGGCCGCCGCACACGTCGGGCACAACTGCCAGGTCGCCGACAACAACACCTTCGCCAACGGCGCCATGCTCGCCGGACACGTCCGCATGGGCAGCGCCTGCGTCCTCTCCGGCGGGTGCGCCGTCCACCAGTTCACCAACATCGGCGACGGCACCATGTTCCAGGGCGGCGCCATGGTCGGCATGCACGTCCCCCCCTACACCATCGTCACCGCCGTCAACACCCTCGCCGGGATCAACCGCGTCGGCATGCGACGAAACCCCGAGTTCACCCAGGCCGACCGCGAGCACGTCAAGCACCTCTTCCGCGCCATGTACCGCGACCGCGGCGCCGCCCCCATGCTCGCCACCGCCCAGGAACTCCTCGCCTCCCGCGCCTGGGGGCCCGCCGGAACCCGCTTCCTCCGGTTCATCATCGACGCCCTCAACGAACAAGGCCCCCGCGCCCGCGGCGTCTGCGGCATGCCCCTCAGGGGCACCTCCGAAGCCCTCCACCTGGACTGACGGACCCGCTCGGAACGACCCGACCCGAGGGTATCCTCACCCGGATGCACCTGCCGGTCATCCCCGAAGTCCTCATCGGCGTCGCCATCTTCGGCTTCCTTATCCTCGCCGCCGAGATCGGCTACCGCCTCGGCCTGGTCCGCAAACGCGACCGCGAGAAAGACCCCAACCTCGGGACCATCCAGGGCGGCCTCCTCGGGCTGCTCGCGCTGCTGCTCGGTTTCGCCTACGCCGGCGCCACCCAGCGCTTCATCGAACGCCAGGAGATCCTCCTGCGCGAGTCCAACGCCCTGGGCACCGCCGCCCTCCGCGCCGCCATTCTCCCGCCCGACAGCCGCGCCCCGCTGCTCGCTCATCTCCGCGATTACGCCCGCGATCGCCTCGCGCTGTTCCACGAGCACGTCCCCGCCCCCGCCGCCGAGATCGAGCGCCGCCTCAACGACCACCACGCCAGGGCCTGGGACGTCGCCGCTTCCGCCGCGCGATCCAACCCCACCCTCACCAACTTCATCCTCCCGCCTCTCAACGACGTCATCGACCTGCTCGCCATCCGCGGCGCTTCCGCCCAGCGCCACCTCCCGGGGCCCGTCCTGGTCGTCCTCTTCGGCTGCGCCGGCGTCGCGCTGTTCTCCCTCGGCTACGGCCAGGGCATGGTCGGCGAACGCCAACGCGCCACCGTCATCGCCCTCACCGTCCTCATCGCCGCCACCCTCTGGATCACCATCGACCTTGACTTCCCCCGCCGCGGCCTCATCACCCTCAACCCCGCCCCGCTCGAAACGGCGCTCGCCGCTCTAGAACAGGCCGTCGCCTCGGCACCCAAGCCCGGCCCGAATCCGTGACCGGTGCGAGGCGATTCCCAAGCCCGCGCCAGGGATTGTCCGTCCGAGAATCCGACCGATTTCAGCCGTGCGCAAGCACCGATTCCGCGCGCCACATCCCGGTCACTCCAGCGAGAATCCGCACAATTCTCGCGCGGCAATCAACGCCGACCTTGCCAGAGCCCCCTTCCGCCGGAACACTCCATTTGTTGACTTCCGGGCCCGCCCCATCTTCGCTTTTCATGGTTCGCTTTTCGCTTTGATCCCAATGCGCCATCTCACCCCCATCCTCGCCATCCTCCTCGCCACCGCTCACACGCAAGCCCGGGGGGCCGTCCCCACCTACAGCGGCTTCCAGATGCTCGCCCGAACCAACTTCGCGTCCAACCCCGGCGGGGCCTTCAACGTCCCCGGCTCCTGGTTCTTCTCAGGCGAGGACATCCGCATCAACAAAGCGCGCCAGGTCGCCTTCCGCCTCACGGTCACCTCCGGGACCTTCATGTCCGTCTGGGCCGGGCAGGTCGTGCCCGGCGGCGGGCCCACCGGGACCGGCGCCGTCGTCTATTCATCCAACCCCGCCGACGACGCCTCCGTCTCCCGCGTCTCCATCAACAACCTCGGACGCATCATCTGGGAGCAGAACTTCACCGCCGGAACCCCGGGCCTCTACTTCCATGACATCGGCGGCCCCAGCGGCCTGCTCACCACCCGACCCTTCGGCACCTCCTCCTGGTCCTCACCGGGCGTCAACGACAACAACGAAGTCGGCTTCCGCGCCAACTTCGGCTCCAACCGCCAGGCCTTCACCTCCTGGTCGCCCGCCTCACCAAACACCACCATCGACCACGCCGTCGAGGCCGGACTCGACCCGCTCAGCCCCTACTCCTTCCTCTTCACCCCGTCATTCAACAACCAGCGCCAGATCGCCGGCTTCGTCCGCCGCGGCCCCGCCGGGGCCACCGGCAGCGCCCAGCCCGACGAGATCCGCGTCTTCAACCCCGACGGCTCCAGCATCCTCATCGCCCAGGACCGCGACGCCAACCCCGCCTCCCCCTACGCCTCCTTCGACAGTTCCGTCTCCCTCTCCAACAACGGCAACGTCGCTTTCATGGCCACCATCCACGCCTCCGCCGGCGGGGGCCGCGGCGTCTTCCTCTACAACGGCTCCACCATCATCCCCATCGCCACCACCTCCGCCCCCGGAACCCAGATCTCCAACCTCGAGTTCTTCGCCCCCTCCGTCAACGACAACGGGCTCGTCGCCTTCCGAGCCTTCGACACCGCCAACCGCCGCGCCATCTGGGTCGGCGACGGCACCACCCTCACCAAACTCGTCGTCGCCCAGCAGATCCTCCCCTCCGACCTCGGCGACGCTCGCGTGGACCAGAACGTCGCCTCCTCCCCCGTCTTCGGCGGGGCTCCCTCCATCAACGCCCAGGGCGACGTCGCCTTCAACGCCGCACTCACACCCCCAGACGACAACCAGATCGAATGGGGCACCGGCGTCTACGTCGCCCTCGTCGCTCCCCCGCCGCCCTGCCCCGGCGACCTCACCGGCGACGCGCAACGCAACACCCTCGACCTCGCCCTCCTCCTCGCCGCCTTCGGCACCGCCGTCAACCCCGGCACCCTCGGTCCCGACTTCGACAACAACGGCGCCGTCAACACCGCCGACCTCGTCACCTTCCTCAGCCTCTTCGGCGTGCCCTGCCCTTGACCCCGCGCCGGCCCCCTCCTCGTCACTGGCCCTCGGCACGTGCCGACGCCCCCGCCCACCGCGCCATCGCGCTCACGAGCCCGCCGATCACCTCCGCCTTCGCATCATCACGCACCGCGCTGATCCGGCCCGTCACCTCGCTCGGGCCCAGCCGGTCCTCGAACCCCGGCGTCGTCGCCGACAAACGAAGGTTCGCCCCGCTGGTCTTGCCGGAAAACGTCGATTCCCCTGGCGTCGTCGACGGCAGCACGAACCCCGCCCCCGTGTACACGCCGTAGACCTCCCCGCTCACCACGATGTGGGTGATCGACGCGTTCGACGCCGTAAAGTCGATCGGGGTGTACCCCGCCCGCGGGTTCAGGAACAGGTGGACGCGGGTGATGTTCCCGGCGGGCAGCGGCGTCGTCAGCCGCCCCTCCGCCGCCTCGATCAGCCGTTCCATCGGCAGGTCCGTGAGGTACACATCCAGCGTGTTCTCATCGACCGAGCGGTAGACCGCGGCGCTGTACGCCGGCTGGAGGATGTTGTTGGTGGTCCGGGCGTCGAAGGTGAGCGCCGACTCGCCGCCGCCCAGGATGCCGCAGCCCGCCGTCAGCACCGCCACGCCCAAGGCCGCGGTCGCACCCAGTGCGTCGAAGAAAGTCCGGGAACACGGGGTCGGGGCGTCGGGCATCGCGCGGATGATACCGGCGGGCCACGCCGAGGAAACACGCGGCGGCGTCCGGTTCAGGCCCCGCCCGGGTTCGCCGATTTCCTCCGCGGTGCCGCCCCTTCGGAGGGTCGGGACCCCACACACGACACGGACGACGGGCCACGGCCGGGCTTCCCCCCGGCCCCTGGGTCCGTCTTGCCTTCCCCCGAACGTCGGGCTTGTGGGAGCGCCGGGCTCTGGTAGTCTGGGAGAGGGCGTTGAGGCCGCGGAGCCGCGGCCCGCGAGCCCGAGTCGAGAAGGAGAGAGCCGATGCGCCGTGGAGTCCTGTTGCTTGTCACGTTGTCGGGCTGCGCCCCGAGCGCGCTGTCGGCCCCCTTCGGCGTGCCCATCAACCCCGCTCTGTCCTCGGTCAACGTCACCCTGTGCGTCCAGGGCCAGTGCGGGTCGGACTCGTCGCCCGCCTCGGGCTATTTCATCGTTGACGTCGATGACGTCGACGCCATCTCCACCATCACCGCGTACGACTACAAGGTCGCCCTCGATCAGCCGATCAACCTGCTGGTCTCGTTCGGCTTCCTCGGGCGTCTGACCGTGAACGTCAACGAGTTCGAGGTCTTCGCGACCAACCCCGGCGTGCCCGTCGGACCCGTCGCGGTCACCCCGGGCACCGGGGACTTCACCATCCCCGGCGTGCTCTCCAGCTTCTCCGGCTTGTACGACTACAACGCCACCGGCATCGTCTGCTCGCTCCTGCAGGGGCAGAGCCCGCCGATCCCCTGCTCGGGCAACGGCGACCTCTCGCAGCAGCCGCCCTCGTCGAGCACGCTCAGCGGCAGCGTCACCTCCGCCGCCCGGGTGGTCACGATCGTGAGCCAGATCAACCAGTCGGTGCCCCTGGACCCCACCAACCCGAGCCTGGGCACGCTGACGGTGGTGGGGACGGTGCGCGGGTCGATCTTCGTCCCGGTCCCGCCGTGCCGCGGCGACCTCAACACCGACGGGGTCGTGAACGTGTCGGACCTCACGCTGTTCCTGGCGCAGTTCGGCGCCAGCGTGCCGCCGGGCACCGGGGGCGACCTGGACGGCGACGGCCTGGTCAACGTGTTCGACCTGACGCAGGTCCTGGCGGTGTTCGGGCAGGTTTGCCCGGATCATTGATCCGCGCTGCACCCGGGGGCCCGGTCCACCGGGCGGCGGTACGATCCGATCCGATTTCGCCGCCATGCCGTTCCGCCTCTTCAACACGCTGTCGGGTCGCACCGAGGAGTTCACGCCGCTGAAGCCCGGCGAGGCGACGTTCTATTCCTGCGGGCCGACGGTGTACGACTACGCGCACATCGGGAACTTCCGGAGTTTCCTGGCGGCGGACGTGCTGCGGCGCTGGCTCGAATGCCCGATGGGGCCGAACCTGAAGGTGCGTCAGGTGATGAACATCACCGACGTGGGGCACATGGTGGACGATTCGGCGGCGGACGGCGGTGGCGACGACAAGATGGAGGAGGCCCGGAAGCGCCTGCTGCAGGACAAGAAGTCCGGCAAACTGCCGCCCGACGTCGCCGCCGGGATCGACCCGAGCAGCCCCACGGCGATCGCGGACTATTACGCCGGGTGCTTCCTCGAGGACGCGCGGGCTCTGGGCCTCAAGGTGGTGCTGGACTCCGACGCCGCGGTGCGGGCGGCGGGCGGTGACGAGTCGGCGCGCGACCTCGTCATGCCGCGCCCCACCCGCATGGTGCCCGAGATGCTGGCGATGGTGCTGGAGCTGCTGCGCCGCGGGCACGCGTACGTGGTGCCCACCGGCTCGGGCTCGGCCGCGTCGACCGTGGTGTACTTCGACACGCAGACGTTCCCCGACTACGGCAAGCTCAGCGGCAACACGCCGGACAAGGTCCGCAGCGGCGCGGGCGGGCGGGTCTCGGACGCGGCCCAGTCGTCGAAGAAGCACCCGGCGGACTTCATGCTGTGGAAGGGCGACAGCACCCACCTGATGCGCTGGGACCCCTCGAAGGAACTGAAAGGCAGGGACGCCCAGGACGCGCGCCGGTTTGATCTCCGCGAGGGGTACCCGGGCTGGCACATAGAGTGCAGCGCGATGGCCCGGGCGCGGCTCGGCGAGGTGATCGACCTGCACTCGGGCGGCGAGGACAACATCTTCCCGCACCACGAGTGCGAGATCGCTCAATCGCGCTGCGCGAACGGTCACGCCGGAGACGAGCCTTCGCACTTCGCGCGGTACTGGTTCCACCCGCGCTTTCTGCAGGTGGAGGGCGCGAAGATGTCCAAGAGCAAGGGCAACTTCTTCACGCTGCGCGACCTGGTCAAGAGGGGCTTCTCCCCGGCGGCGATCCGCCTGGAACTCATCAAAACCCACTACCGCTCGAACGCGAACTTCACCGAGCAGGGGCTCAAGGACGCCGAGCGGATGGTGGGGCGGTGGCGCGACTTCGCGGCCCGCGGCGCGGCCAACCCCAGCGCGGAAGCCGTGACGCCCGAGGAGCCGCGCCGGGCCTTCGCGGACGCGATGAACGACGACCTGAACATCGCCGGGGCGCTGGGGGCGCTGAACGCGTGGATCGGCCGCACCCCGGTGCCCACGCGGGCCGACGCGGAACTGCTGCGCCGGATGGACGGCGTGCTGGGGGTGCTCGATCTCGGTGCCGGCCCGTCGGCGTCGCGCGGGGATGATCCCGAGGCGGCCCGCATCGACGACCTGGTCCGCCGGCGCACCGAGGCCCGGCAATCGAAGAACTGGGCCGAGAGCGACCGGATCCGGGACGAACTGGCGAAGTTGAACGTGGTGGTGACGGACACCCCGACGGGGCCGAAGTGGACCCGCAAGGCGGCGCTGTAAAGGGCCCCGGGCGCGGCGGCGGCGGCCGGCTTGGCCGGGACCCGCCCGTCGGCGCGTCGGAGTGTCCGTCGTCGCGGCCGCTTCTCCCGCTTGAGCACCCCGCCGACGCCTCCCCGGTATCGTTCCGTCTCACCATGAGCGCGCCCACCTTCGCGGCCCCAACTCCTGATTCGGCGAGCACCCGCGCGGCCCGCGCGGAAGGCTCCGGCACCCCGGCCTGCGAGTTGCGGCAGGTGCGCAAGGTCTACTACAAGCCCGACGGCAGCGTCCTGGTCGAGGCCCTCAAGGGGGTGGACCTGGTGGTGCCGCGGGGGCAGTACACCGCGATCATGGGGCCCTCGGGCTCCGGCAAGTCGACGCTCATGAACCTCCTGGGGTGCCTGGACCAGCCCAGCAGCGGGTCGTACCTGCTGGACGGGCTGGACGTGGCGCGGATGTCCGACGAGGAGCTGAGCGACTACCGCGGGCGGAAGATCGGGTTCGTGTTCCAGGCGTTCAACCTGATCAGCCAGTTGAAGATCGAGGACAACGTGGAGGTGCCGTTGTTCTACCAGGGCGTGCCCAAGGCGGAGCGGCAGCGCCGGGCCCGCGAGGCGCTGGCGATGGTGGGGCTGGGCGATCGGGTGGGGCACCGCCCCAGCGAGCTCTCGGGCGGCCAGCAGCAACGCAGCGCCATCGCGCGGGCGCTGGTGACCAGGCCGGTGGTGCTGATGGCGGACGAACCGACGGGCAACCTCGACACCGCGACGGGCGAGGCGATTCTGAAAGTGTTCGAGGACCTCCACGCCGGGGGGATGACGATCCTGATGGTGACCCACGACGACCGGATCGCGCACCGCTGCCAGCGCGTGGTGCGGCTGCGGGATGGCCTGGTGGAGTCGGACGTGATGAAGTAGTCGGGGGGCTCGGGGGCTGGGCCCGGTGAGTCGGGCCCGTGCCCCGCGTTTACACTGCGGTCGTGGCGGACGAGGCTCGTGACGGCGTGGTCAACGCAAGCGCCCGGCAGGTGGCGACGGGCATCGTGCGCCGGCTCCGTGAGGCGGGGCACGCCGCCTTGTTCGCGGGAGGGTGCGTGCGGGACGAACTGCTGGGGCTGGCGCCCAGCGATTACGACGTGGCCACCGACGCGCCGCCCTCCCGCGTGACGGAACTGTTCCGCAACACGCGGGTGGTGGGCAAGGCCTTCGGCGTCGTGCCGGTGAAGCAGCGGGGGGTCACGGTCGAGGTGGCGACGTTCCGAAAGGAATCCGGGTACAGCGACCGGCGCCGCCCGGACAGCGTGGAGTTCACCGACGCGGAGGGCGACGCGTCGCGCCGGGACTTCACCATCAACGCCCTGTTCATCGATCCGCTCGATCACGCCGGCCCGCTGGGGGAGCGCGGGAGGGTGATCGACTACGTGGGCGGGGTGGCGGACCTGAAGCGGGGCGTGGTGCGGGCGGTGGGGGACCCGGACGCGCGGCTGAGCGAGGACCACCTGCGGGCCCTCCGGGCGGTGCGGTTCTGCGCGCGCCTGGGGTTCGAACTCGACGGGCCGACCGCCGAGGCAATCACGCGGCACACCCGCGGCCTCCTCGGGGTGAGTCGTGAGCGGATCGGCGACGAACTGCGGGGGATGCTGGCCCACCCACGCCGGGCCCTGGCGGTGGAGTTGATGCAGCGGCTCGGGCTGGATGGTCCGGTTTTGGGCGAGGCTTCTGAGCCGGGCAGATTCGGGAATCAGTTGGTGCTGCTGCGCCGGCTGCCGGCCGGGGCTTCGTTCGCGGGCTCGCTGGCGGCGTGGAGCGCGGACCGTCTGGCCGGGCCCGAAGTGACCGACGGGGCGAGGCCCACCGTCCAGGCCATCACGAAGCTCGCGAAAGAGGCGGTGCCCAGGCTGCGGGCGGCACTGGTCCTGAGCAACGCGGAACGGGACGAACTCAGCGGCGGGCTGCGCGGCGTCGGGCTGCTCGAGGTTGAGTGGAACGGCTTGGGCGTGGCGCGGCAAAAGCGGATCGCGTCGTCGGCGTGGTTCCCGGCGACGATCGAGTTCGTTCGGGCAAGGTCAGGGTCGGCGGCGGCGGCGGTCGAGGCGAGGATCGAGGAACTCTCCCGGACGCCCAGCGGGCTCAAGCCGGAGCCGCTGGTGACGGGAGACCACTTGATCGCCGCGGGGCTCAGGCCCGGGCCTGCGTTCGGGCGCTGGCTGGATCGGCTGTACGACCTTCAGTTGGAGGACGCTTTGACGAGCCGGGAGCAAGGGGTGCGGCTGGTGCAGGGGTGGGCGCGCGGGGAGTGAACCGGGTGCATCGGTCCCGGGCGCGGCCTCCTGGAGGCGGCGAGGGCTCGCGCCGGCGGCATCTATACTTGTCCGGTCGATGGGCCTGTGGTGGAACGCGGGCGGCGGTCGGTGCGTCGGAATCCTGCCGGCCCGGAACCCTGCGAGGCGGGCGGCGGTATGAAGATGGGCCGCCGGTCCGCGTGAGGTTGGTGCGCGCCGGGCCCGGCGTTGGTTGCGGAGTTGATCAGAGGCTTGGAATGTGGAGCGAGACCGCCATGAAGATGATGTCGATGATCCGCCGCTGGTCCGTGATCGCGGCGTTGGGTGTGGTGGGTCTGTCGGCGCCGCTGATGAGCGGTCCGTCGGCTTTGGCGGGGCAGGGGGAGGGCGGGGACGCGAAGGCGCCGGCGGCGGCGACGCGTGACGAGGTGGTGCTGTCGAAGAACGGGGGGACGGTGGTGCGGGGGCAGATCCTGGAGGAGAACGCCACGAGCATCACCATGATGGTCGAGTTCCCCGGGATGCCGGCGGTGAAGACGACCTACCTGAAGTCGGAGATCGTGGACATCAAGCGGGACGTTCCGGTGGAAGCGGCGGCGTTGGCGCCCGCGGACGACAAGAAGGCCCAGGACAAGGCGACCGACCGGGTGAAGGAGCAGCAGGCTCCGACGGCGACGTCGGAGGACGACGCGGCGCGGATCATGGTGGTGAAGTTGGAGGGGATGATCGGGTTTGACATCACCAAGACGCCGATGACGGCGATGTTCGAGGCGGTGGACCGCGAGTTCAACGATCTGGACGCGTCGGGGAACGTGAAGCCGGAGGTGAAGGACCGGAACATTCTGGTGCTGGAGATGGACGCGATGACGAACCCCGCGCGCGGGTTCGACGGGTTCTTCGAGGCGGAGAAGCTGGCGCCGCTGTTCGAGAAGCAGTTCGAGAAGGGGCGTCGGATCGTGTTCTGGATCAAGCGGGCCGAGGGCGGGGCGGGGAACATCACGATGATCTCGCCGGAGATCTACTGGCGGAGCGAGGGCGAGTTGAAGGGTGCGGGCCCGGACCTGGACAGTTTCGACATCGGCGACAAGATGGTGAACGAGAAGCAGATCTCGCTGCGGATGGGGCACGCCGAGGGCGTTCCGATCAAGGGCGGGTACGGGTCGGTGGGGGTGGCGGTGGTGCGGGCGCTGGCGCGTTCGCAGAACTGGCTGGTGGTGCGGATGGAGGGCGGGAAGCCGATCGTGCTGGAGCGGGCGCCGACGGAGAAGGACTTCGCCGAGAGCCCGAACTGGACGGTGCTGAAGGACGACGGGAAGGACAAGAACAAGGACGCCAAGCTGACCGAGGGCAACGACCGGCTGGTGCTGAAGGCCGACTGGGCCCGCAACCTGGGGCTGAGCAAGGGCACGGCGGACAGCGTCGAGGACCTGGCGTTCCAGTTCGGGGTTCAGCGGAACTGGAAGCAGGTCGAGAAGCCGCGGGCCCAGAAGGTGATGGACGACCGGCGCGAGGAGATGAAGCGGGCGCTGCGTCTGATCAACCCGCAGCCCACGCCGCAGAACCCGCGCGGGACGCTGTGGCGCGACCTCGACGACGTCCGCGCCGAGCAGGCCCGGACCTTCGAGGAGCGGCAGAAGAACCTGGGCCGCCAGCTGAACATCCTGCGGCAGATCCAGGGCGTGATCACGCGGTACAAGGAAGTGTTCGACGACGAAGGGCAGTGGGTATCGCAGCTCGACCTGCAGATCATGCAGATCCGGGAGACGATGGAGCGTGAGAAGCGGGCCCGGAGCCGGAACTGACCGGGGGGGGCGTGTCGTAACGGCGGGGCGACCGGGTGCGTCGCTCGCGGACGCGGTGATGAGGATCGAGGCGGAAAGGCCCGACCGGGCCCGCAACGGACTGGGTGAACCATGCTGAAACAGAGCCTGAAGCTGCTGGTGTTGTCGCTGGTGTTCGCCGTCGCCCTGCTGGGGTCGGCGGGGCGGGCGCTGGCGGAGGACGTGATCGTGCTGAAGGACGGCACGAAGGTGACCGGGACGATCACGGACGAGAAGCCGGAGTTCGTGTGGATCCACGTGAAGTTCGGGGAGATGAAAAAGCCCCGCCTGGTGAACCGCGCGGACATCAAGGAGATCATCCGCGAGAAGCCGGCGGCGGGGGAGGCGGCGGGGGGGGGAGCGTCGGGTGCGAAGGCGGACGCGGCAGCCCCCTCGGGCGGCGCGGCGGCGTCGGCTTCGGGCCGTGACGGGAAGAAGGACAAGGACGCCCGCCCGGCGCTGAACACCGGCGCGACGCGGGTGGCGGTGGTGTCGCAGGAGGAGATGGTCGGCCCGTTCATGAACGCCGACGCCTTCAAGCACGCGCTGACGCTGATCCCCGAGGACCAGAAGCCCGACATCGTGGTGATGCGGATCAACTCCGGCGGCGGGGCGCTGATCGAGGTGCCCAAGCTGATGGACCTGATCCAGAAGGAGCTGAAGCCCAAGTACCGGGTGGTGGCGTGGATCGAATCGGCGATCTCGGCGGCGGCGATGACCGCGATGAACTGCGAAGAGATCTACTTCATGAAGCGCGGGAACCTGGGCGGGGCGGTGGCGTTCTCCAGCGCGGGCGGGAAGGCCACGGCGCTGAAGGACGCCGACCTGGAGATGGTGCTGAAGCTGGGCGAGATGATCGCCAAGAACGGGCGGTACGACCCGCTGGTGATCCGCGCGACGCAGGAGTTCCTGCCGCTGAGCGCGAACATCGACCAGGACGGGCGCGTCACCTGGCAGGCCGACGAGAACGGCCAGTACCTGGTGAACCGGAAGGACCGCATCCTGACGCTCAACGCGGAGGACGCGCTGAAGTTCAAGATCAGCAAGGGCACGGCGGACACGCTGCCGGAGCTGATGTCGCTGCTGGGCGTGCAGGAGTACGTCGAGGTGGGCGCCAAGGCGGACCAGTACATGGTCGAGTTTCGCGCCAACGTGCAGAAGGCTCAGGTGGAGCTGGAGGAGCTGCAGCAGCGTCTGGATTTCATCATCAGCAACGCGCAGGGCCTGCAGGACGAAAAGGACCGCAACCGGGAGTTCGGCAAGGCCAGGGGGCTGGTCGACCAGATGGCCTCTTGGATCAAGCGGGCCCCGTCGCTGGAGGTGTACATGGGTCTGGACAAGGACCGGTTCCGCCAGATCTACGAGACCATCGAGCGGCTGCGCCAGGGCAAGACCCCCTGAAGGCGGTGGACCGAGTGTGAGCCCGACCGCCGGCCCGGTGATCCCGGGCCGGTTTGTTTTCATTTGCAACCGGGTTGGGCCCTTCCCGCGGGCCATCGGGGCGGTCGGGTGTTGGTCCCGGGGCGGCGCGTACAATGGGTGGCGTCGGGGGTGACGGCGGGCCGCGGCGTTCTTCGACGGAGGCGATCGTGCAGCAGCAAGGCGAGAGCATCGTCCGCAACGGGATCATCTACTCGGCGGTGATCGATTCGGAGGAGGCCAAGCGGGCGCAGGCGGCGGCGGACGCCTCGGCGAACACCCCGAACGAGCGGATCGACATCGACGCGATGAAGATCGCGCAGCTGTACGAGCGGTACACGCCCGACGACCACGCGGTGTGGGGGGAGATCTTCGCCAAGCGGATGGAGCAGCTGGCGACGTACGGGTCGAACGTGTTTCTCAGCGGGGCGAGGGCGATCAATCTGAGGGCGGACCGGATCCCGCCGTTGAAGGACGTGAACGCTCGGCTGAAGGAGATCACGGGGTGGTCGAGCCACGGGGTTCCTGGGTATCTGCCGGCGAAGGCGTTTTTCGCGTTCCTGGCGAGGCGTCAGTTCCCGACGACGGTGACGGTGCGGCCGCGTGCCCGGATGAACTACCTGCCGGAGCCGGACATCATTCACGACGTCTTCGGGCATGTGCCGCTGCACGCCGACGCGGTGTTCGCGGAGTTCCTGCAGACGTACGGGAAGGCGGCGCTGCACACCAACGACCCGTTCCACACCGAGCGGCTGGCGCGGCTGTTCTGGTTCACGGTGGAGTTCGGGCTGATCCACGAGGACGGGAAGCTGAAGCTGTACGGGAGCGGGCTGATCTCGAGCGAGGGCGAGGGGCACCACGCGCTCGAATCGCCGAAGGTGGACCGGCGCGCGTTCGACCTGGAGACGGTGTGCTCGACGAGTTTCGAGATCGACCACTACCAGCCGATTCTGTACGTGCTGGACAGTTTCGAGCAGCTGCGCGACGCGATGGTGTCGTACGCGGAGCGGATCCTGAACGAGCCGGCGCACGCGGGGGCGGGGCGCTGAGCCGCTTCTCGGCGGCACCGGCCGGTGGGCGGTGATGACTCGGGCCCGGGCTCGGGTGCGGGCGTACAATGCGACGCCAACGCGGGGCGGTAGCTCAACTGGGAGAGCACTAGCTTTGCAAGCTAGGGGTTGCCGGTTCGATCCCGGTCCGCTCCATTGTTCCGGGTCCGGTTTGTCGGGTCGGGTGTGTCGGGTCGGGTTGAAGGGTTGGGTTGATGGGTCGGCGAGGGGCGGGGGGGCGGGGGGCGGGAGGCGGGGGGCCGGGTTCCTTGTGGGGACGAAGTTCGGTCCGACAGGATTTGGTGTTCCACGCGCCTGGGTCGAACCTGCCGACCGGTGCCGGTATGCTCGTCCCTGCGCGGCGGTCGCGGCACTTCGCCGCCCGAAGGCGGTCTGGTGACGGCTCCGGCGGATGAAGGGGCGCCGGAGACCGTGCCGCGTGCTGAGGTTTGTCATGACGCCGATGGACTGCTCGCCGTTGCGGATCTCCCGAGTGATCGTGCTTTCCACGCTGGCGGCGCTGGGAGGCTTCGCCCACGGCGAGGAGCCCGAGAGGGCCAAGGACGAGACGCCCAAATGGGATATCGACAGGCCGGAGGGGCTGACCAGGGCGATCGAGGTGCCCATTGATGTCGACGAGGGGACGTGGATGAACCTCGACGTTTCGCCGGACGGATCGACGATCGTCTTCGATTTCCTGGGCGACCTGTACACGATGCCCATCGGGGGGCCCGGGGGGGGCGGGGAGGCCAAGGCGATTACTTCGGGGCTGGCGTGGGACATGCAGCCGCGGTTCAGCCCGGACGGCAAGCGGATCGCGTTCACGTCGGACCGCGCGCCGTCCAACGGCGACAACATCTGGACCGTGAACCTCGATGGCTCGGACCCGCGACAGATCACGAAGGAGAGCTTCCGGCTGCTGTCGAGCCCGGAGTGGACGCCGGACGGCGCGTCGATCGTGGCGCGGAAGCATTTCACGTCCCGGCGGTCGCTGGGCGCGGGCGAGATGTGGCTGTACCACGCGTCGGGCACCGAGGGGGCGCGGGGCGGGCTGCAACTCACCACGCGCCCGACCGAGCAGAAGGACGTCAACGAGCCGGCGTTCTCGCCCTGCGGGAAGTACCTGTACTACTCGCTCGACGCGACCCCCGGCGAGACGTTCGAGTACAACAAGGACTCGAACAACGAGATCTACTGCGTGGACCGGCTGGAACTGGCCTCCGGCGAGACGGTGCGGCTGGTGTCGGGGCCGGGCGGCGCGGTGCGGCCCACGCCCTCGCCCGACGGGAAGTCGCTGGCGTTCGTGCGCCGGATGCGGGAGCGGACGGCGCTGTTCGTGATGGACCTGGCCAGCCAGCGCGTCCGGCCCGTCTACGACCAGCTCGAGCGCGACATGCAGGAAGCGTGGGCGATCCACGGCGTGTACCCCGGGTTCAGCTGGACGCCGGACAGCAAGGGGATCGTGTTCTACGCGAAGGGGAAGATCAGGAAGATCGCGGCGGACGCCGAGTTTGTCCCGGGGAGTGAGGAGAAGGCGACGGTGATCCCGTTCCGGGTCAAGACGACGCGGACGGTTCGGGAGGCGCTGCGGTTCCCCGTCGAGGTCGCGCCCGACGAGTTCGACGTGAAGGTGCTGCGCTGGGTGGAGGTTTCTCCGCAGGGGGACAAGGTGGTGTTCCAGGCGCTGGGGCGGCTGTACGTGCGCGACCTGAACGCCCCCGAGGGTTCGAGGCCGAGGCGGCTGACGAAGGGCGAGGGCCGGTTCGAGCACTTCCCCGCGTGGTCCCGCGACGGATCGAAGGTGGTGTTCACGACGTGGGACGATGAGAAACTCGCCGAGGTGCGGGTGATCGATCTCGCGTCGGGCGCGGAGGCCGTGGTGACGAGCGAGCCGGGGCACTACGTTCATCCGGTGTTCTCGCCCGACGGGGGCAAGGTGGTGTTCGGCAAGGTCTCGGGCGGGTTCATCACCGACCCGGCGTGGTCGGACGAGCCCGGGGTGTACGTCGCCGACGCCCGCGGCGGATCGACGCCGGTGAAGATCACCGCCAAGGGCACGCAGCCGCAGTTCGGCGCGGACCCGGAGCGGGTGTTCCTGATGACGGTGACGAGCGAGAAGGAGCGTGATCGGCGCTCGCTCATCAGCGTGAAGCTCGACGGGACGGAGGAGCGGACGCACTTCACCAGCGAGAACGCGACGCAGTACGCCGTGAGCCATGATGGGAAGTGGTGCGCCTTCACCGAGCGGTTCAACGTGTACATCACGCCGATGGTGGACACGGGGCGGGGCGTGGACATCGGGCCCAAAGCTTCGGGGTTCCCGCTGGCGAAGGTGAGCAAGGACGCGGGGGAGAACCTGCACTGGTCCGGGGACAGCGCCCGGCTGCACTGGAGCCTGGGCCCGACGCTGTACACGCGTGCGCTGAAGGACTCGTTCGCGTTCCTCGATGGAGCCCCGGAGAAGCCCCTGGAGCCCGAGGGTTCCGGGGTCGCGCTGGGGTGGAAAGAGCCCCTGGCCGCCCCGACGGGCACGATCGCGCTCACCAACGCGCGGGTGCTGACGATGAACGGCGACGAGGTGATCGAGGGCGCGGACGTGCTCATCAAGGGCAACCGCATCGCGGCGGTGACGCCGGCGCGGACCGATGGCGCGATGAACTCCCCGCCGGTCGCGGACGTGGTCATCGACTGCCAGGGCAAGACGATCATGCCGGGGTTCATCGACGTGCACGCCCACGGGCCGCAAGGGACGCAGCACGGGGTGGTCCCGCAACGCAACTGGGGCCGCTACGCCGACGTGGCCTTCGGGGTCACCACCGTTCACGACCCGAGCAACGACACGAACACGATCTTCGCGGCCAGCGAGATGCAGAAGGCGGGTCTGATCGTCCAGCCGCGGACGTTCTCGACGGGCACGATCCTGTACGGGGCGGCGGGGTCGTTCAAGGCGGAGGTTGAGTCGCTGGATGACGCCCGCTTCCATCTGCGCCGCATGCGGGCGGTGGGGGCGTTCACCGTCAAGAGTTACAACCAGCCGCGGCGCGACCAGCGCCAGCAGATCCTGGCGGCGGCGAAGGAACTGGGCATGATGGTGGTGCCCGAGGGCGGCAGCACGCACACGCACAACTTCACGATGGTCGCCGACGGGCACACGGGCGTCGAGCACACGCTGCCGCTGGCCCGCGTCTACAAGGATGTCGTGCAGTTCTGGGGCCCGTCGGGCGTCGGGTACACGCCGACCATCGGCGTCGGCTACGGCGGCCTGACCGGCGAGACCTACTGGTACGACACCACCGACGTCTGGCGCGATGCGCGTTTGGCGAACTTCGTCCCGCGCTGGGTGATCGAGCCCCGCTCGGTCCGGCGTCCCAAGGCCCCGCGCGAGGACTACAACCACTTTGAGCTCTCGACGATCTGCAAGGCGCTCACGGACGTCGGCATCGGCGTGAACATCGGGGCCCATGGGCAGCTCGCGGGCCTCGCCGCGCACTGGGAGATCTGGATGCTCCAGCAGGGTGGGATGACGAACTTCGAGTGCCTGCGCGCGGCGACCATCAACGGGGCGCGCTACATCGGACTCGACAAGGACCTGGGCACCATCGAAGCGGGCAAACTCGCCGACCTCATCATCCTCGACAAGGACCCGTCGCGGAACATCCGCGACACGGCGAGCATCAAGTGGGTGATGCTCAACGGCAGGCTGTACGACTCGATGACGATGGACGAGGTGCAACCCACGCCGACGGCTCGCCCCCGGTGGTTCTTCGACGGCATGAACGCCGGGCGGGGCATCCAGTCGTGGACGATGCAGTGCGCCGGCTGCGGCTTGTGCGGGGCGGGGTGCGTGGACCGGCCCTGGGACGAGAGCGGGTACCGGTAAGCGCGGGGGTGAGAGGGCGTCGGGACGCGGGGCCGTGCGCCCCGGTCAACGTGCTCGGCGTCCGGCCGCCTTGCCCTCGGTTCGGAAGGTGAGCGTCAGCGTTCCCTGTTCGCCCTCGACGCGGGTGAGCAGGACGCGGCGCCCGTCGCCCAGCCTGATGACGGCGACGGCCTCGGTGCGGTGCTCGTTGCCCGTCGTGTGGTCCAGCGCTTCATCGATGAGGCGGACCGCGTCGGGGGCGACGGCGCGGACGACGAATCGAGGGAGGGTCATGCTCCCGACGCCGAAGGCCCAGCGGTGGGAGGTTCCTCGTGAGACGCCCGGCGCCATGACGGCGTGAAGGGGGAGGGGCAGTTGGACCCACGCGATGGTCTGGCGACCCGAAAGTCGGGCGCTGACGCCGACGCGGGCGAGTCGGGTGCTGACGTGGACCGCCGCGGCGGGCCCGGCGTCGTTCCAGCCGGGGACCGGGGCCGCGACCGAATGGTTCCTCAGCCACTCGGGGAGTCGGTGGTTGAGCCAGGCGGCGGCGTCCTCGGCGCTGAGCGTGAGCGTCCATGAGGTGCCGAAGGGGTGAGCGTCCGAGAGGGTCGAGAGGACGCGGCGCTCGAGCGATTCGGCGCGGTCGGCGTCGGCCTCGGTCGCGTCGGCGGTGCGGACCGGGGGGACGTACCACTTCGGCGTGACGAACGCGAGAGCGCTCAGGGCAGCGATGAAGCCGACGAGCAGCGCGGCCACGACCACCCCGGCCCACAGCGGCCGACGGCTTCGGCGGCGGGGATGCGGTCGGGGCGCGGCATGGTCCAACTCCTGGTCGGGCATGCCGGAGGGTACGGGCGGGTGCGAGAGGCGGCGTGCGGATCTCCGTCCCGGGCAGCCGAACAGGCCGCCGAACGGGCCGCCGAACGGGCCGCCGAACAAGCCGCCGAACGGGGGGCCCGAAGGGGGCCGGACGCGAGGACGGCGCGGTAGGCTGCGGCGATGGGAAACCTCTTCACCAACCCAGCCCCCCGGGGCGAAGCGGGATCGCTGCCCTTGGTGGCCCCGTCGATCTTGTCGGCGGATTTCGCGTCCATGGCGGAGGACGCGGGTCAGGTGCTGCGGCGGGAGGCGGAGGGGGGTGCGGGGGCCGACCTGCTGCACGTGGACGTCATGGACGGCCACTTCGTCCCGAACCTGACGCTGGGGCCGGACATGGTGCGGTGCCTGCGCAGGCGGCTGCCGGGGGCGTTTTTGGATGTTCACGTGATGGTCACGGACCCCGGGCAGTACGTCGAAGCGTTCGCGAAGGCGGGGGCGGACCACTACACCTTTCACATCGAGCCGGTGCTGGACGCCCGGGCGGGCACGGGGATGAGCCCCTTGAGCCAGCAGTACGACCCGCGCCGGCTGGCGGACCAGGTTCGGAGGTTGGGGATGACCGCCGGGCTGTGCCTGAACCCGCCGACGCCGGCGGAGGCGGTGTTCCCGTACCTGGGTGACTTCGAGTTGATTCTGGTGATGAGCGTGAACCCCGGCAAGGGCGGGCAGAGGTTCATGCCGGAGGTGCTCGAAAAGGTCCGGTTGATCCGGGCTCGGCTGCGCCCGGAGCAGCGGCTGGAGATGGACGGGGGCATCTCCCCGGCGACGGCGGGGGCATGCCGGGAGGCGGGGTGCGACGTGCTGGTAGCAGGGTCCGCGGTGTTCGAGAAAGCCCCGGCGGAGCGGGCGGCGGTGGTGCGGCTGTTGCGGGGTCGGTGAGTCGTGGCGCGCGGTCCCGGCTCGGCTACGATGACGCCATGGCGCGATCACGGACGGCGTTGACGAGCAAGGACGCGGCGGCGGTCGAGGTGCCGGCGCAGCCCGCCGAAGAGGTGGCGGGAGGCGCCTTGCGTGCCGACAGCGGGGTGAATCCCGCGCCGTCGGGGCCGCGCGGCGACGTCGCGGGCCTGGACCCGGCGTCGTTGATGGGGTGCATCGAGGCGGCGCTGTTCACGGCCCAGCGTCCGATGGCGCTGGGGCGGTTGTGTCAGACGCTCATCGAGGCAGGCATGCCCGAGGAGGCCGCGTCGCCGGCGAACGTCAAGGCGGGGATCGCAAGCCTGAACGAGGCGTACGGGTCCGGTGGGCGGGCGTTCCGGATCGAGTCCGTCGCGGGCGGGTTCCGAGTGATGACGCTCGGGGCGTACGCGCCGGTGGCGGCGAGCGTGCGCGGGCTCACCGAGAGCACCCGGCTGAGCCGGGCCGCGATCGAGACGCTCGCGATCATCGCGTACCGCCAGCCCATCACGCGCGTGGACATCGAGTCGATCCGAGGGTCGGCCACGGGCGAGGTGCTGCGGACGCTGCTGGAGAAGCGGCTGGTGACGATCGTCGGGCGGGCCGAGGAACTGGGGCGTCCGATGCTGTACGGCACCACCAAGCGGTTCCTCGAGGTGTTCGGGCTGTCGTCGCTGCGCGACCTGCCCGCGGCGGGCCCCGGGGGGCTGGGCTCCGGGGGGCTGGGGCCTGAGGGGTCGGGGGTGGATCCCGGTTCGGCGGTGTTGAGCACGCCGACGGAACCGGTGGCCGACGCGGGCGCGGAGTCGGTCGCCGAGGCGAAGATGACCGTAGCGAACGAGGGCGCGGGCGACGCGGGTGGTGGGGCGTGACCCGGGCGTCGTGTGTGGTCGTGCTCGTTCGCGCGATGGCGCTGGGTGTGGCCGGAGCGGTCGCGCTGGGCGGCTGCTCGTACGCCGTGGAGGGACGGGTGGTCCGCGGCGAGGTGTCGATGGTGGAGGTGGTGGATGCCGGCGACGCGCGGCTGAGCGATCCGTCGATCGCGCTGTCGGGCGTGGGCGTGCACGTGCAGGCCGACCCCACGTCGCTGCGGCGCAAGACGCTGGGGCGGGCGGTGTCGTCGCGCGACGGCGGGTTCCGCGTGCCGGTGGACGAGTTCGGCGCGGGGGTCATGGAGTTCGACCTGGGGGTGTTCGCGCGGAAGAAGGGCTACGAACCGGCGGAGGGGTTCCTCCGCAAGCCCGGTGGCGGGCGGCGTGTGCTGGTGACGCTGACGCCGGGGCAGGACAGGGCGACGGGCGAGCAGCCCGATTCGTTGCGTGATGAGTTCGGCGATCAGTTGTTGAGGTGAGGTGCGCGATGGCGAAGGGACAGTTCTTGACGTCGCACCAGCAGGGCATCGTCAAGCGGTACTACGAGAACCGGGACACGATCTCGATTCAGAGGCTGGGCGAACTGGTGTCGGAGTTGTACCTGGCCGACACGCCGGCGAAGGCCGAGAAACTGTGGAAGCAGGCCGAGGCGGCCCTGGCCACATGCGGTGCCGGCAAGGCGGAGGTGGCGAAGGTGCTGGCATCGAGGAAGCCCGAGGCGCTGGCGCTGCTGCTCAAGAAGCTGGGCTGAGGGCACGCTGGTCGGCCCGCTGGGCCCGAGGCCCCGGGCCGCGGGATCGGATCGGGGAGGCGGGTGGGCCGGACCGTGGAGAAGCGTTCCGGGCACGGCCTGGGTTTCATCTCCGCCCGTCCCCGGTGTCGATCCGATAAAGTCCCGGAATGGGAGGTGCGTCGGCCCCGTCTCGCCCGACCCCCTAACGTTCCTCGACCGGCGGTTTCCGCCGTTCGGGAACCGCCCCCGTTCGATCCGCGCTGGCCGACCCCGCCCCGGCCCAACCACGCCCTGGAGTCCCCCTTGTTGCTTGACAGCCTTCTCAGTTGGTTCAGCGTCGACATGGGCATTGACCTGGGGACGTGCAACACCCTGGTCGCGGTGCGGGGCGAGGGCATTGTGCTCAACGAGCCTTCGGTGGTCGCGGTGCGCAAGGGCACGAACATCGTGCTGAACAACGGCGAGGCCGTCGGGTGGAAGGCCAAGGAGATGCTGGGCAAGACGCCCGGCTCGATCACCGCCATCCGGCCTTTGAAGGAGGGCGTGATCTCGGACTTCGACATCACCGAGGCGATGCTGTCGTACTTCATCCGCAAGGTGAACGGGCGGCACCGGTTTGTGGGGCCGCGGGTGATCATCGCGGTGCCCTCGGGGATCACGGCGGTGGAGAAGAAGGCGGTGATGCAGTCGGCGGAGCGTGCGGGGGCGCGGCTGGTGTATCTGGTGGAGGAGCCGCTCGCGGCGGCGATCGGGGCGGGGCTGCCGTTCGCCGAGCCGACGGCGAGCATGATCGTGGACATCGGGGGCGGGACGACGGACGTGGCGATCTTGTCTCTCGCGGACATCGCGGCGTGCGAGAGCCTGCGCGTGGCGGGCGACGACATGGACGAGGCCATCATCAACCACATGAAGAAGGCCTACAACCTGGTGATCGGCGAGCAGACCGCCGAGCGGGTGAAGATCGAGGTCGGCTCGGCGGCGCCGGTGGGCCCGGAGACGACGATGGAGGTCCGCGGGCGGGACATGGTCTCGGGCCTGCCCCGCAAGGCCACCGTCACCAGCGAGGAGATCCGCGAGGCGCTGCTCGAGCCCGTCGGGGCGATCACCTCGGCGGTGCTGCGGACCCTCGAACGCGCCGAGCCGGAACTGGCGGCGGACCTGGTGGTGAACGGGGTGTGCCTGGCGGGGGGCGGGGCGCTCCTGCGGGGGATCGACGTGGTGATCGAGAAGGCCACCGGGATGAAGACCGTGATCGCCGACGACCCGTTGACCTGCGTGGCCCGCGGCACCAGCCAGTTCCTCGACAACTTCGAGGTGTGGAAGTTGACCATCGAGAGCAGCGTGGACGATTGAGCCGCGGCGGAGCAACGGTTCGGCACAGCAGCGGACGCTGGTTCTCGGTGAGCGGCGATTGAGTCCGGCGAACGCCGGTGGACGACACGCATGATGACAAACCCGGCCGTTCATGCCCCCTCGGAGCGGCGGACTTCTGACCCGCGTTTGCTGCTTTGCTGCCTGACTCCCCCTTGCACCGCGGCCTGACCAACCCCCGCACCCGCCTGGCGCTGGTGATCCTCGGCGTGCTTGTGCTCGCGCTGCTGCCGGTGCGGTGGCTGGGGTGGCTCCGCGGGTTCCGCAACCCGGTGGACGTGATCGTCAGGCCCGTGAGCGGCCCGATGGCGGCGCTCTCGACGTGGCTGCGCCCCGACCATCGCCCCGGGGACGGGCGGGCGGACGGGGGGGCGATCTCGGGTGAATCGGCGGAGATCGAGCGGCAGCGCGACGAGTTCAAGTGGCTCTACTTCCGCGAGGTGGACCGCAACGCCGAGCTCGAAGCCCTGGTGCGCGACCTGCAGGGCGGTTCGGCGTGGTCGCGCCCGCCCGGGGTGCGCCGCCTCGAGGCGCCGCGCGTGGGCTCCGACCC